>CAYODS010000042.1:0-21754 GCA_964402765.1 uncultured Halobacteriales archaeon | reverse complement strand
CGACTCGACAACAAATAGGGCATCTGACGTCCGTATGAGCATGGAAATATAATTCGACATAGAAAAAGAAACGTATGAGTATCATAACTACTATTTTTGACTCTCTTCTGAGAAATCGCATTTCAAATACCGTCCGCTTCTAACCGTCTTAGACGACGTATGAACACCTGCTTCCCCGAGCGCACTCACCGGATCCGAATGGCTCCGGCCGGCAGCCGCTTCTGAGAGGACGAGTGAGCTTCGATGGTCCCCCGAGGCGGTCGTCTCGACAGCCTACGGGAGAGTACGAATCGCCCCGGTGATGCGTACCCGATCGTCGCCGTGGTGACACTGTTGATACCACTCGGGTGGTTCGGTGTCGGTGAGTCCATCGACGTTGACGGGGCCTTCCCGGCGGTCGGCGACGAGTCCGACGTCAACGTCGGAGCACTCGCGTTTGGAGACAGAGACATATACTGCCCCGGCGGTCCCGACGACGCCAGAGCGCTCTCCACGGGCAAAAATGGGATCATCGAGGCTGCTGATCCGCCGCAACCTGACGGACCGGTTCCGACACACCGAGACGTGTCGAAGAGGCTCCGACGCGACCTCACCGAGCCTCCACGACTATGGCTTGATCTTCGGCTTTCGGGGGCTCGTCGAGCCTGTGAGGGTCGGTGACCGTCTCGACGTGGAGCGGTCCGGCGTGGTCCAACCGCGCCCCTGAGTCGCCCACGAAGCCGTGTAGAGGACACGTACAACCATCCGTCGATGACACTTCTCGATAGACATGGAGAGATCAGGGGCCGAGAACGACGACTGCCGCCACGACACGGCGACAGCCTACAGAGGGTGAATCGACGAAGGGTGGAGCGAATCGAGATCCGGCGGGACGTCCCTGTGAAGAGCGCCGGTCGGTGCGAGGAGTCATCTCTCGCCTGCCGGGTGACCTCGCTTCGCGACGGGTGGAACGCTTTCGGCTCCCGACACCCTGCCCGAAGCGTAGCATCGCCAGGAGCACCCCCTCGGCATTGAGACGACATCTGTTGCGGCTCGGGAGGCGGTCAGCGGCCCGTGGGGGAGTCGGCTCGGCCGTGACCCGGACGTCAATCCGATCTGAAGCCCCGGTACACCCACATGTTTAAACGACAGTAGCGAGCTAATCGTGATATGAGCTTTCTGGACGAGGGGTACCTCCTGGAGTCCCGAGCGGCCGAGCGACTGTACGAGGAGATCAGCGACCTGCCGTTGCTCGACCCGCACAGCCACGTCGACGTCGAGGAGGTCCTCGAGAACGACACCTGGAACGACATCTGGGAGATCGAGGGCGCGACCGACCACTACGTGTGGGAACTGATGCGCAAGCGGGGCGTCCCGGAGCGGAAGATCACCGGCGAGGCGACCAACCAGGAGAAGTGGACGGCGCTCGCCGAGGTGTTCCCCGAGTTCGCGGGCAACCCCACGTACGAGTGGGTCCACCTCGATCTCAAGCGGCGCTTCGGAATCCACGAGCCGATCTCGGCCGACACCGCCGATGAGATCTGGACGGAGACGAAAGCACGGCTCCAGGAGCCGGCGATGCGCCCACAGGCGCTGTTGCGAGAGATGAACGTCGAGGTCGTCTCGAGTACCGACGACCCCACCTCGACGCTCGAGCCTCACCGACGACTGGCGAGTGAACTCGACGGGATCACTGTCCGGCCCACCTGGCGGCCGGACACGGCGATGCAGATAGACGAGGCGGGCTGGCGGGAGTACGTGGACGAACTCGGCGCCGCGACCGACACCGAGACGTCGGATCTCGACGGCTTCCTGGCGGCACTCGAGACGAGTCACGAGCACTTCGACGAACACGGCTGTGGCGCGAGTGACCACGGACTCCGGGAGGTGGTCTCGAAACCCGTCAGCGACCGCCGTGCCCGGGCCGTCTATCGACGTGCCTACGCCGGCGAGACGCTCTCTCCCGACGACGTGACCGAATTCAAGGCGTACGTCCTCGAACGGATCGGTGAGTGGAACAGCGAGACCGACTGGGTCACGCAACTCCACGTCGGTGCCGTCAGAGACTACCGGCAGTCGCTCTACGAACGGCTGGGCGCGGACTCGGGTGGCGACGTGTCGACACAGGACGTCGAACTCACGGAGAGTCTGAAGTACTTCTGCAACCGCTTCGACGGCGACCTGGAGATCGTACTCTACACCGTCGACCCCACCCACTACCCGACCGTCGCGACCATCGCGCGGGCGTTCCCGACCGTCAGCGTCGGGGCCGCGTGGTGGTTCAACGACAGCCCCTACGGGATGGCCGACCAGCTGGAGTACGTCGGGACGGTCGACCTGCTCGCCAACTACGCCGGCATGGTGAGCGACTCGCGAAAGCTCGTCTCGTTCGGCTCACGGTTCGAGATGTTCCGCCGCTCGCTGGCCAACACCGTCGGGACGATGGTCGAGCGCGGGCAGATTCCGGAGGACGTCGCGACGGACCGCGTCCGGCAGGTCGCCTACGACCGGCCGAAACAGCTCTGGGACTTCTGAACGCGACGAGGCCGGAAACCCCCACTGCAGGCGGTCACAACGACGGTCCCGACCGATTGATCGCGAACGAGACGAGCCCGTGTTCTTCGGCGGCGGTCGGCTCCCCGTCGAGCGTGGCGACGAGCCGCTCGGAGAGGGCGTCGTCGAGGTCGCTCCTGGCGTCCACGTCGATGTCGGTCCCGAGCGCCGCCACGGTGTCCGGATTTCCGGTCACTTTGAGGACAGGAACGACCGGGTGGCCGGTCGGGATCCCGTCTGCGGTGCCGTGAACGACGACCTGGGCGCCGGCCGCGACGAGGGCGGTCGCCGTCTCCTCGAAACCGTCCGAGCTGTCCACCAGCGCGACGCCGGAGTCGAGGCCCGTCCGCTCGCCGTAGGCCAGAACCTCCCTGACGGGGTCGCCGTCCCACAGGCTGGCGACCCGGTCGCGTGAGAGACCGCTGGCCGTTCGTCGCATCTCGGTCGGTGGGTGTTCGGCGCGGTGCTGTCGAAGCACGTCGCGGAGCGACCGCCGGGTTTCCTCGTCGGCGGCGAGTCCGTCGACCTCGTCGACGAAGGGAACCAGTGACTCCACCCCGGCGACGACGACGCGGCCGCCCGCGTCGAGGACCGATCGGACGAGTGCTCGAACCCGGGGATGGACTTCGTCAAGGGTGGACCCGCTCAGATCACTGACGGTCACGCCGAGGGTGAGATCGCGAAGGGCGACCTCGTCACGGCTGCCGGTGTGGGCCGCCGCGGTCAGTTCGTCGATCGCTCCGTTCCCCGCTTCGACGGCGGCGCCGGTTCCACCGGCCGTCTGGATCGCCGTCTGACGCACGGGAACGTCGAGGTCCGCAGCGAGTGCCTCGCTGTCGAGGGTCTCGCAGCCCAGCCCGACCAGGAGCACGCCCGCCACGTTCGGGTTCTCACACACGCCGAGCAGCGTCCGTCGCGTCTGGTTTCTGTCCGCCCCGATCTGACCGCATCCGTGGTCGTGTGGCGCACAGACCGCCCTCGGGTTCCCCTCGGCGATCGTCTCCGCGACGACGCCCGAGCAGATGACCGACGGGACGACCAGGACGTGGTCGCGGACGCCCGCACGCCGCGTCTCGCGTGCGAACCCCTGGAACGTGGCGGGACCGTCGTGATCGAGTGCGTGCGTCACGGTCGTGAGCCCTCTTCGTCACCGTCGGGTCGCGCCCGGGTGCTCTCGACGTTGTGGACGTGGACCCACTCGCCGGCCGCGATCCGCTCCGTGGCCCGACCGATCACTTCGCCGTACTTGATCACCGGATCGCCCTCCACGATCGGTTCCAGGGCGAACTTGTGACCGAACTCGACGGCTTCCGCGAGCAGCACCTCCCGTTCGTCGACGACGAACCGTCGTCCCGCCTCCAGATCGGCGAGTGCCGTGGCGACGTTGTCCGCGTCGGCCATGACGATGCACGCGTCGTCGACGGTCCGCCCCTTCACGTGGGATCACCCAGAGCGGCGAGTTCGTTCGGCGGGACGTCGTTGATCGCGAACTCCTCCATCCGGTGGTGCTCGGCGGCGACTCGCGTCCCGTCGGCGACGTCGAGAACGGTCTCGTACAGCCTCGCGCCGACCTCCGTGACCGAGGCGCCCCGCAGTACGCGCGACGCGTCGACGTCCATGTTCTCGCGCATCCGTTCGTAGGTCTCCGGATTGCCGGTCACCTTGACCACCGGCGCTATCGGATTGCCGGTCGTGCTACCGCGGCCGGTCGAGAAGACGACCACCTGTGCGCCGCCCGCGACCTTGCCGGAGACGCTCTCGACGTCGTACCCCGGCGAATCCATGACGACGAACCCACCGCCGACCGGGAGTCGGGTGGCGTAGGTGAGGACCTCCTGCAGAGCGGTCGTGCCGCCCTTGGCTATCGCGCCGAGACTCTTCTCCTCGAGCGTTGTGAGCCCGCCCGCCTGGTTTCCGGGCGACGGTTGAGCACCGCGAAAGTCGACGCCCATGAGACCGGCCATCCGCTCGCGACGTTCGACGCGGTCGAGGAGCCGCCCGCGGACGTCGTCGTCGACACACCGCTCGGCGAGGATGTGCTCCGCACCGATGAACTCCGGCGTCTCGCTGAGACAGCCCGTCCCGCCGGCCTCGACGATCCGGTCGCAGGCGTTTCCGATCACAGGGTTGGCCGCGATGCCACTCGTCGCGTCACTACCGCCACACTCCATCGCGACGACGAGTTCGCTCGCGTCGGCGCTCTCGCGCCGCGCGTCGGCCGCCGCCTCCCGGAGCCTCGCGACGGCATCGCCTCCCCGTGCTAACGCCGCGTCAGTCCCACCGACCTCCCGTATCGAGAGCACTTCGACCGGTCTGCCGGTCCGGGAGACGTCGTCGGCGAGTTCCCGGGCGTCTATGTCTTCCGTCCCCAGTTCGACGTAGAGGGCGCCCGCGACGTTGGGGTTTCGACCGACGCCTTCGAGGACGGTCTCGATCTGTCTTCGGGCCGCCGGTGGCGGACTCATCGACATCTGGTGTGGGGTCGCCCGAACCTGCTCGGGGGCGTCGTCCGCGATGGCCTTCGCGTACGCGCTCGCCGTCACCGAGACGGGGACGACCGCGACGTAGTTCCGGACGCCGACCCGACCGTCGGGCCGACGAAAGCCCCGGAACGCCGCCGGATCGTCCGTAGTCTGCTGGCTCACCGTTCGTCGCCCCGCGGTGTGGTCACCGTCACGCTACTCACCGCGGTCCTCCCGGTACCGCCAGGCGTCGGACGTCCAGCCGCCGTCGGCGTGGAGCACCTCGCCGGTCACGTAGTTGTTCCGCTCGACGAGGAACAGCGCACACTCCGTCATCTCCTCGAGTGACCCGTAGCGGGCCATCGGCGTTCGTTTGCGCACGTCGTCGTCGGTGTATCCGGCCGAGTCCTGTGTCTGGTCCGTGATGTCGGTGTGGATGAAACCCGGCGCGAGCGCGTTCACCGCGATGTCGTGGTCCGCCCACTCGACGGCCAGCGTCTGCGTGAGATTGTTGACGCCCCCCTTCGCGGCGCAGTACGGCGACCGCATGTTGAACCCCATGTCGCCCATCATCGACGAGATGTTCAGCACCGCGCCGCCCTCCCCCTGGTCGATCATCCGCTTGGCGGCGACCTGGGCACCGAAGAAGACGCCGTTGAGGTCGACGTCGATGACCTCGCGCCACTCCTCGGGTTCGAACTCCACGGCGGGCTTGATGTCGGTGATCCCGGCGTTGTTGACCATGA
Source organism: uncultured Halobacteriales archaeon (assembly GCA_964402765.1). Lineage (GTDB taxonomy): Archaea > Halobacteriota > Halobacteria > Halobacteriales > SW-7-71-33 > SW-7-71-33. The sequence continues at coordinate 16,014 of CAYODS010000042.1, read as the reverse complement.
CGTCGAGGCTGCCGAACTCGGCCACGGTCTCGTCGACGAGACGTTCGACCTCCTCGTACTCCGAGACGTCGGCAGCGACACCGATGGCCCGACCGCCGTCGTCCTCGATCCCCTCGGCCGCCTCTCTGGCCCGCTCGGACGAACGCGAGTTCGTCACGACGTTCGCGCCCTCCTCGGCGAACCGCTCCGCGATGGCCTTGCCGATCCCCTTCGATGCACCCGTCACGACGGCCGTTTCTCCGGACAGTCTGGACATTCGTGGCGTCCTCGTACGGTGATCGTGAGTCTACCATTTCAAATTTGCTGTCAGTGACCGAGGGGACGAGCGCCGACGGGACGTCTCCCGATGCACAGATTTATACCCAAGTACGATTCGGAGCGTAGTATGGCCGACTACAGCGTCCTGTTCGTCACGGTGGACAGTCTCCGCCGAGACTTCCTCGGTGCGTACGCCGACCGCCCACACGTTCTCGATTACGACGTCGAGACACCGAATCTGGACCGGTTCGCGGAGCGAGCGGCCGTGTTCGACGGTCACTACGCGGGGAGCCTCCCGTGTATGCCCCAGCGCCGAGAGTTCCTGTGTGGGATCCAGGAGTTCCTCTGGCGACCGTGGGGCCCCGTCGAACCGTACGACGCCACGGTTCCTGCCCTCGCCAGCGACGCGGGCGTGACGACACAACTGATCACCGACCACTACCACTACTTCGAGCACGGGTCTCACGGCTACTACGAGGACTATCACGGCTTCGAGTTCGTCCGTGGTCACGAGTGGGACCACTGGAAGACCGCGCCACGGGTTCCCGACGAACGACTCCTGGCCCAGAGCAACCGCGCCGACGTCGACGCCGCGGACGTGGGCCCCGGCGGGGCGGGACAGTATGCTCGCAACGTCCACGACTTCGACGAACTCGACGAGCGGGACTTCTTCGCGCCGAAGGTGTTCTCGCGGACCGCCGGGTGGCTCGCCGACAATCAGGAGTGGGACCGGTGGTTCTGTTACGTCGACTCGTTCGACGTCCACGAGCCGTTTCACCCTCCCGAACCCTACGCCTCGATGTACACCGACGGGGACCCGACGGACCCGGAGATGGTCACCTGGCCCGACTACGCGCCCCTCGAACAACAGGACATGACCGACCGACAACTGGAGTTCGTTCGGTCTCAGTTCGCGGGGAAGGTGACGATGGTCGATCGGTGGTTCGGTCGCGTGCTCGACCGCCTCGACCGGGACGACCTCTGGGACGAGACCATCGTGGTCGTGACGACCGACCACGGCGCGATGCTCGGCGAGCACGGCTACATCATGAAGAACTACATGCCCGTCTACGACGAGTTAGCGAACACCCCACTGCTGATCTGGCACCCGGAGGGACGCGAGGACCGCGTCGAGACGGTGACCTCGGCCGTGGACGTGTACGCGACGCTGCTCGAAGGACTGGGCGTCGACGTCCCCGAGAGGACTCACGGTCGTAGCCTCCTGCCACTCGTCACCGGCGACGCCGACGAACACCGCGAGTACGCCCTGTACGGCTACTTCGGTGCCGACCTCTGTATCACGGACGGACGCTACACGTACTTCCACCCGGGCGACGAGGAGTCGGCCGTGAACATCTATTCGACGATGCACATGCGTTCGAAGGACGGGGACGCACGGACGGCGAACCTGCCCTACACCGACGACACGGTCTGGCAGTACCCGAGCGGGAGCGCCAGGCGCCAGGCGTCGGAACCGATGCTGTTCGACACGGAGGCCGATCCACGTCAAACACGGAACATAGCCGACGAAGCGCTCGACGAAGTCGACCGGTTCCGATCGCTCCTGGTCGACGCGTTGGACACCCTCGAAGCACCGCCGGAACAGTACGATCGCTTCGGTCTCGACGGGTGACCACGGCAGACAGCACTCTCGGTATCCACGGGTCCGTCAGGATCACCCGACGGTGGACGGGAAACACCGATCAGAGACGCAGTCATCGGGGGTATCACAGTGTCGTAGCCGTCCACGGTCCTCCGACCGACCCCCATAATATGAAACGGCCGTCGATCCGTACACTCGAAACGGCGACATGACCGATTTATGAGATCACGATTTCAGACGATCCGTGGGACGCCGACCGGTGACTCGATCTCGCCTCTGTGTGCCGAACGAGTGCTCTCTTCGGACGGTTCGTCGGATTCCGGTCGAAACGTCTCCGCGGATCGGACCGACGGGCATCACGACATCGAAACCCGGAGACGGTGGTGTCGACGCCGCTCCCGCTGCCTATATGACAGCCTTAATGATGTAATCGGAATCTCTGATCACAGGTCCGACATGTATCCGACGGGCGGTGCCGACGGTCTTCCCGCCGCCGCATTACACTGTTAGTGGCGTAATTGAGCTACCCGTTCACGAACTGTCCTGTATTCGGCGGGTGGTCCGTACGCTTCCGCCACGAGCGGGTCGAATACGGCCGTTTCGCCGCCCGAGCGATCCGAATCGCCCGCGTTTCGAGCAGCATCACCGTAACTCAGTTCTTAGTTGCCATCACGTCACCTACCCACTCGACAGCGATAATATGAAACGGTGAACGATCGATTGTTCGGAACTATCATAATGTGAAACACGGTCCGGCGGACGAGTGTGTAAACGAAGTGACGACACGACCCGTGAGTCGGGACGACCGGGTAGCCCCGCGGTCGAAAACCCCCGACCGCGGACCTGAGTTCGCGCGGAGACGGAGCGGACGGGGTCGTCGGATCGACTTTTGCGATAGATTTAAGTATTAATGGTCAGAGAGAACTGGTGTCATGCAGCATACCGGCGACAGTGACAGGAGTACGACGAACAGACGCCGTCTGTTGACACTCCTCGCGGGCGGCAGTGCGACAGCACTGGCGGGGTGTTCAGGCGGCGACGATGGCGGAGACGGCGGAGATGGCGGTGGCGACGGTGGTGACGGTGGTTCCGACGGCGGTGACGACACGCCAACGAACACGGCACCGTCCGACGGAGAGCCGGTGCAGCCGCGCTACAGGATGGTGAACACCAACAGCTGGAACCCGGAGTCGGCTCAGCTCAGCCCGTTCGCGGTCTCGTCCGCCGGACCCTGGTTCATGTCGCGCATCTACGGTGCGCGTCTGATGAACCTGAACCTGAACCGGGAACCGGTGTCGTTCCTCGTCGACGACTGGGAGTTCTCCGAGGACATGACCTCGGTCACGGTCACGTTCCGTGGCGACTACGAGTTCTGGGACGGGCAGGAGATCACGGCCGACGACGTCTACCTCCAGAACGAGATGGCCAGTCTACAGTCGTTCGGTCGGAAGTTCGGGAACCCCAACGAACCCGACGACGAGATCCTCAGCCAGACCGACCCGATCCGGATCCGCTACAACCAGGGCTGTTCGGAGGCGGGGACGATCCTCCTCAGCAACACCATCGCGGACAGCTTCGTCATGGGGAAGCGGAACCACCCGGACGTGATGGAGTACATCGAGCGACTGCAGGACGCCCCCGACCAGAACGCTCGCGACGAGATATCGGCGGACCTGCAGGACTGGACCTGGAGCTACGACTACATCCTCGAGGAGGGACATGGCGCCGGGCTCTGGCAACCGACCGACTGGAACGCTGAACGGATCGTCCACGAGAAGTACGGTGGACACCCCCAGTCCGGGAACACCAACCTCGAGGAGTTCGTCATGACCATCATCCCGGACAACCAGCGGCTCGTCCAGGAGTACCAGCAGGGTAACCTCGACATGGTCAAAGCCGGCGGGGTCTCCGGTGCTCGAGACCCACAGGGGTACGAACTCGTCCATCAGGTGGCGACGAACGCGCAACTCAACTGGCGGCTGAACCAGGCGAACCCCCACCTGAGCAAGATCCGGGTCCGGCGTGCCCTCGCGTACGCGATGGACCACGAGAACATCGTCAGCGCGCTACAACAGGGCGGCGGCACCGCGAGCCTCCCGATCGAGGTTCAGGACGGCGCCAGCCCGAACATCCGAGCACAGACGTACGGCGACGAGTGGGCCAACGAGAACCTGATCGACTACGGGTCGACCGCACAGACCGACCAGGCCGCAGCACTGCTCCAGGAAGCCGGCTACGAGCGCAACGGGAACGGCGTCTGGGAACATCCCCGCGACGGCGCGCTCCAGATGCAGATGATCTCCAACGAGTGGGGGCCACACGCGTTCGTGTCGAACTTCCTCCAGAGCCAGTTCCAGGAGTTCGGCGTCGACTTCGACCTCAGCGTGCTGTCGTTCTCGGGGTACATGAACATCTGGCTCAGCAGCTACGACTACGACGTCGCGACCTGGTTCCAGCAGGGCGCGGCACCCCACCAGTGGTGGGCCGTCTGGAACTTCGCCGAGCAGGGCGCGAAGTGGATGTACCTCGACGACGTCATCGCGGACTCCTGGGAGGCACCCGCCTGTGCCGACATGAACAACCTCGACGGAGTGTACCCCCCGGATCTGACGAGCGAGAACTACCCGCGGATGGACATGCCGATCTTCCTGGAGTTCCCCGCCGAGTACGGGAACGACGACCTCGACCTGGAGGGAGAGACTCGTACGCTCTCGCCGTTCCGGTGCCAGGAGATATTCCGGCGCGGGTCCGACGAGCAGATCATGGAGTGTGCCAAGGACTTCGCGTGGGCCTCGAACTTCTACCGGCCGACGATCGGCCTGTTCAACGAGATCTTCTCCAGCAAGGGGAACTCCGCCGACCTGATCTTCCCCGAAGAGGGGACGAAACGCTACAACACCCGTGGCGGGTGGCGGTTCATCGACGAGGGGTGGATCAACTCCAGGACCGAGTGAGTCCATTGACCCCTCCCGGTCGAGAGTCGCCGTCCGAACGTGATCGGCGCCCACCCGGTCGACGGGTGGACGGATAACCCAAAGTATTATTTAGATCGCAGATACGATCCAAACTGAACATGGTCAATTATTACGTAAAGCGCGTGGGACACGCGTTCTTGGTGTTACTGACGACACTGACGGTCAGTTTCACCCTGTTCCGGATGCTCCCGTTCGGGCCGTACGAGATTATGAAGCTGCAGATCCAAAACCAGATGGCCCAGTCCGGCGAGACGATGGACGCCCAGATGCGAGAGCGAATCAACGCCCGCATCGAGGCGTTCACCAACCTCGACCCCGACCAGACGATTCCGGAAGCGTACTTCGATTACATGGTCAACGTCGTCGTCCACCAGGACTTCGGCAAGTCGATCGCCCAGAACGAGGCGGTGTGGTCGCTGATGCTCGAGCGGATGCAGTGGACGCTGTTCTACGGGACCTACGGGTTCGCTCTCGGGGTTTCGGCCGCGCTCATCCTCGGCGCCGTGATGGCGTACAAGGAGGGGTCGCGGTTCGACCAGGTCCTCACGTACTTCACCGTGACCAACGAGACGATCCCGGGCTACATCGCGGGGATCTTTCTGTTGATCGTGTTCGGCCTCCAGCTCGGCTGGTTCCCGACCGGCGCGCGCGAAGCGCCGGGGACGGTCGCCGGGCTCAATCTGCCGTACATGATCGGGATCGTCAGACACGCCACCCTGATCAGCCTGGCCGGGTTCGTCGCCGGGTTCGGTGGCGGCCTCGACTACCGGGGTAACTGCATACGCGAACTCGGGAAAGACTACATCCGCGTCGCCCATCTCAGGGGACTGAGCGACAGTCGTATCGCGATCCGGTACGTCGGCCGGAACTCGCTGCTCCCGATCTACACGGGACTCCTGTTGGGCCTCGCGGGACTGCTCGGCGGGAGCGTCATCCTGGAGTGGATATTCAACTACCCGGCGATGGGTGACCTGCTGTTGCAAGCCCTGTTCAACCGGGACTACCCGCTGTTGATGGGTAGTCTCGTCCTGTTCACCGGCGTGACGCTGACGGGGTTGCTGGTCGCCGACCTGACCTACGGAATCATCGATCCCCGCGTCCAGGGAGGTGAGGACCGTGAGTCGTTCTGAGGACTCGATCACCGACGGGGGTCAGTCCCGAGCGCCGTCGGCCGAGGACATCTTCAACCGGGTCTCCGACGTCGAGCGGCCGTCGGCCTCCGAACGACTGCTCTCGGGGTTCAGAGACCGCGTCCTGACACCGCTGACGATCCTCGTCACCGATCCCCGCGGGGCCGTCGGCGTGACGATCCTCGCGTTCAACGCGGCCCTGGCCACGCTCGGGGTCTGGTTCTTCCCGCAGCCGTCGAGCATGACCGCCGAGCCGTTCACGCCGCCGTTCCAGTCGTGGGCGTATCCGCTGGGGACCGCCAGCCTCGGCCAGGAGATCCACCTCCAGATAATCCACGCCACGCCGGCGATGTTGAAGTTCGTCATCTCCGGCGGCATCGTGGCGACGCTCATGGGGGTCACCATCGGCGTCACGGCGGGCTACAAGGGCGGCGTGGTCGACTACGTGCTCATGCTGATCTCGGACACCTGGATGTCGATCCCGGCGCTGGTGTTGATCCTCATCATCTCGTCGTTCTGGTCACCGCGTGACCCGTATCTCGTCGGGCTCATGCTCGGGATCAACTTCTGGGGCGGGCTGGCTCGGATGACCCGCTCGGAGGTGCTGAGCGTCCGGGAATCGAACAAGGTGGAAGCCGCCCGGGTGATGGGGCTGCCGACCGCCTACATCCTCCGCAAGTACATCGTCAAGAACCTGATGCCCTACATCACGGTCAACCTCGCGAACAATTCCCGTCAGATCATCTTCGCGGCCGTCGGGCTGTACTTCCTGGGCGTGTTGCCCTACACCAGCCAGAACTGGGGCGTGATGATGGACCAGGCCTACAACAACTCCAACCTCACGAACCTGGGCCAGATCCACTGGCTCGTCATCCCGATGGTGATGATGATCCTGCTGACGCTGGGGATCATCCTCACGGCGCAGGCCGCCGACAAGATGTTCAACGTTCGCCTGCTCGCACGCGAACAGGCCGACGACGAGGAGACCACGACCGCCGTGACGGTCCCCGGGAACTGACCCGGTTCGAGCGAAGAATTAATCAGGCCGCCGCCGCTCTCGCTTTCCATGGCTCGCGCGACGATCGAGAGAGAGACCCATACCGACGCGGTCTTCGAACTCGAGGACGTGTCGGTCTCGTTCGACGGCGGGGAGTCGTTCGTCCTAGACGGCGTCGACTTCACCGTTCGGCGGGGTGAGACACTCGGAGTGGTGGGCGAGTCGGGATCCGGGAAGTCGATGTTCGCCTCGTCGCTGCTCGACGCGGTCGTCGATCCCGGTCAGACCACGGGGAGAGTCACCTACTACCCCGAGGACGACGACCCGATGGTCATCACCGAGATGAGCGACGACGAACTCCGGGACGTCCGCTGGGAGAACATCACCTTCGTCGTCCAGGCCGCACAGAGCGCGTTCAACCCGACGATGTCGATCAGGGGCCACTTCATCGAGACGTTCAACGCCCACGACGTCCCGAAACGCGAGGGGCTCGAACGGGCCGTCGAGGTGATGCAGGACCTGTATCTCAACCCCAAACAGGTGATGCAGTCGTTCCCGAACGAACTCAGCGGCGGCATGAAACAGCGGGCGCTCATCGCCCTGAGCCTCGTCCTCGATCCCGAGGTTCTCATCCTGGACGAACCGACGGCGTCGCTCGACCTGCTGATGCAGCGGGCGATCATCTCGCTGCTCGAAGAGATCAAGGAGAAGTACGAACTGACGATGGTGTTCGTCACGCACAACCTCAACCTCATCTCGGTCATCGCGGACCGCCTGGGCGTGATGTACGCGTTCGAGTTCGTCGAACTCGGCCCGACCGAGGAGATCCTCACGAACGCCACACATCCCTACACGCGGGCACTGCTCAACTCCGTGCCCAGTCTCTCGGGGGACGTCACGGAGATGGCGGGCATTCCCGGCCAGGCACCGAACCCGAAGGACGTCCCGTCGGGGTGTCGGTACCACCCCCGGTGTCCGGTCGGGGACGCCACCTGCGAGGCCAAGGACCCGCCCCTCGACACGGACGAGAACGAGCACGCGGCGGCGTGTCACTACCCGGAGCGGTCGCGGAGCCAGGTGCCGCTCAACTTCGGACTGGAGGAACGATGAGCACCGACGAGCCGGTCGTCTCGCTGGACGACGTCCGGATCGAGTTCTCGAAGAGCCAACTCTTCGGCCTCGCGCAGGACGAGATCATAACCGCGGTCAACGACGTCTCGCTCGACATCCACGAGAACGACGTCGTCGCCCTGGTCGGGGAGTCGGGGTGTGGCAAAACTACGCTGGGCAAGACAGCCATCGGCCTCAACCGACCCGCGGGAGGGGCAGTCAGATACCGCGGACAGGACATCTTCGAGACGAAAGACCAGTCGGGCCCCCTCTCGCGGCTGCTCGGCGACGACTTGGAGTACTCCTTCTCCGAGATCCGCCGGTCGCTCCAGATCATCCACCAGGACCCCGAGTCCTCGCTGGACGCCAACGACACGGTCGAGGGTATCCTCGCTGAACCGCTCGAACGCTGGCAGCCGGAACTGGACAAGCGCGACAGGCGCGAACGGATCTACGCGTTCCTCGACTACGTGGGGATGGCGCCCCCGGAGGACTTCGCGGCCCGGTACCCACACGAGATGAGCGGTGGGCAACAACAGCGTGTCGCGCTGGTCCGGGCGCTCCTCATGGAACCGGACCTGATCCTCGCCGACGAGTCCATCAGTGCACTCGACGTCTCGCTCCGGGTCGGCATGATGGACCTCATGATCGATCTGCAGGAGACCGTCGACACGTCGTATCTGTTCATCACGCACGACATCTCGACGGCGCGGTACATGGCCGAACGAGCGGGCGGCCGTATCGGTGTGATGTATCTCGGCGAGATCGTCGAGATCGGACCGGTCGAGGAGGTGATCCACAATCCTCAGCACCCCTACACGAAGGCACTGCTGTGGGCGACGCCGGACATGGGCTCACAGGAGGCACTCGGGCAGACTCAGCGCCTCGAGGACGCCCCGCTGCGGCGACTCGACATCCCCGATCTCGAGGACCCGCCCAGCGGCTGTCACTTCCACACGCGTTGTCCGAAGGCCCGGGCGGCCTGTACCGAGGAAGCCCCGGAGCCGACCGCTGTCGGGGAGGCACACGAGGTGAGCTGTTTCCGGAACCAGGACGACCACGGGTACTGGGAGAGCGAGCCACTCTCCGAGGACGTGGAGATGGAGATCTCCGACAGGCGCTGAACGGAACCGTTATACCCCGTGTGGACGACGCCCAGCCATGTCCGCGGACGACGACACGCTCCCGCTTCGCACGCGGTTCATCGCCTACTTCTGTAACATGTTGCCGGTCGTGGTGGCCGGGTTCGCGCTGAGCCTCCTCGGACTCGTCATAACGCTGTACAACATCGCCGTCTTCGACGGCGATCAGGGGACGTTCGTGATCGCGGTGTTGACCCTCCCCGGTCTGTCGGCGTTCGCCGTCGCGACCGGATACGTCATCTACCGGTGCAATCAGGAACGGCCGGACGAGGAGGTCGACATCGACGAGTTGGTGTGACGATATCGGACCTCGAGAGGGGGGGCTGTGTCCCGAGGTCGTGCGTATCTCACCCGAACAGTTATCAGTCTGTATGTTGACCTCCGACACAGAATGAGTCAGGAGACAGAGTCCGGGTCGTCGGTGGGGGAGTTCCTCGACGACGAGGAGGAGCACCCGCTGTTCCTGCGGCCACTCGTCAAGATGCGGCGGTCGTTCCTCTGGTTTCTGATCGGGTCCGGAGCGCTCATGATCGCGGCGGGCGCCCTCGTCGACGTGGTCTACGGCGGCCTCCCCGTCGCGGCCATCCTGGCCGTGATGGGGATCAGCGTCGCACTCGCGGGCGTCCTGACGAGGAGTGCGCTCGTCCTGATCGGCTACCAGTAACCGTTCGACACGCGACCGAGGGCAACCACGAATGACAGACAGCACGACAGCGATGGCAGGGGTACAGACGCAGTCGCTCGGGGGCGACTGGAAGTTCACGCGGGCGGAGGGCGACGAGTGGCTCACGGGGTCGGTTCCCGGCGACGTCTACTCCGACCTCGTCACCAACGGCGTCATCGACCATCCCCACGACGAGGACAACGAACTCGACGTCCAGTGGGTCGGGAGGACGGACTGGACCTACCGTCGGACGTTCACCGTCGACGCGGCGACCCTGGACCACGAGCGCGTCGTTCTGGAGTGTCTGGGGATCGACACGGTCGCGGAGGTCCGAGTGAACGGTGAGACCGTCGGCGAGACGCGCAACATGCACCGGGAGTACAGCTTCGACGTGGGGGCGGTCCTGGAACCCGGCCGCAACGAGATCGAGGTGGCGTTCGAGTCGCCGGTCACCTACGCCGCCCGCCGACAGGCCGAACTTCCGTACGACGTGCCGGTGATGCGATACCCGGTCGACCAGCCGGGCCGAAACGTCGTCCGGAAAGCCCAGTGTCACTTCGGGTGGGACTGGGGGCCGTGTCTCCCGGGCGTCGGCATCTGGCGGGACATCCGACTGGTCGCCCACTCGGAACCGCGTGTCACCGGCTCGACGACCGAACAGACTCATCACGAGGACGGTGACGTGACACTCACCGTTCGGGCGCTCGTGGACGCGCCGACCCCCGGATCGGCCGAGGTGAGCGCGTCGGTGGCGGGCACGTCGGCCTCTCGGCGAGTGGATCTCGCGTCGGGGGAGAACGAGGTCGAACTCGACGTGCGGGTAGCGGACCCGGACCTGTGGTGGCCCAACGGGTACGGCGACCAGCCGCTGTACGATCTCGAACTGTCGGTCCGACGAGACGGGGGAACGGTGACGACCACCGACCGGGTCGGGTTTCGCGACGTGGAGCTGGTCACCGCCGAAGAGCCCGGCGAGGGGCTGTCGTTCCGGTTCGAGGTCAACGGCGAACCGGTGTACGCGAAGGGCGCCAACTGGATCCCGGTCGAGTCGATGCCGGGCGAGATCGAGACCGAACAGTACGACACGCTGCTGGGTGACGCCGCGGCGGCCAACATGAACATGATCCGGGTCTGGGGCGGCGGGTTCTACGAACTCGACGCCTTCTACGAGCGGTGTGACGAACTCGGGCTGTTAGTCTGGCAGGACTTCATGTTCTCCTGTTCGCTGTACCCGGCCGACGAGCAGTTCCTCGACAACGTCGAAGCCGAGGTCCGCGACCAGGCCCGCAGACTCTCGAACCACCCCTCGGTCGCGCTGTGGTGTGGCAACAACGAGAACGAGGTCTCGGTGACCAGCTGGTTCGCCGACGACGACAACCACGAACGACTCGTCGAGGACTACCGGCGACTGACCGACCGGATCGCCGACACCGTCGCGGAGGAGGACCCCGCCGGGACGTTCTGGTCGGCGTCCCCGTCGAGCGGCCCGGAGACGCTCGATCCCGAGAACCCCGCACGGGGTGACCTCCACTACTGGGACGTCTGGCACGGCGGAGAGCCGTTCAGCGACTACGAGACCGTCGAACCGCGGTTCGTCTCCGAGTTCGGCTACCAGTCGTTCCCGTCGGTGGAATCGCTGTCGGCCGTGACCCCCGAGACACACCGCAACCCCACCGCGCCGCTGATGGAACACCACCAGCGCCACGAGTCGGGTAACCGGCTCATCCTCCAGCGGATGGCCGAACACTTCCGGTTCCCGTTCGCTCTCGACGACTTCGTCTACCTCAGCCAGATCCAGCAGGGGCTGGCGATGAAGGTCGCGATCGAACACTGGCGACGGCTCAAGCCCTACTGCATGGGGACGCTGTACTGGCAACTCAACGACCTCTGGCCCTGCGCGTCGTGGTCGTCGATCGAGTACGGCGACCGGTGGAAGGCCCTCCAGTATATGGTGCAGCGACTGTACGCACCGGTGCTGGTCTCGGGAACGATCGAGAACGCGAGCGCGGACGACGCCCGGGACGGGGCCGAAACCGGGGATCGGGCGGAAAACGAGGAACGCGACGACACTGACGACGAGGCGTGGCTGGAGGTCTGGCTGACGAGCGACAGTCCCGACCCCGACACGGGCCGGGTGACGGTCGAGTCGGTCACACTCGACGGCGAGGTGATCTCCACCCACACGGAGGACGTACACCTCGCCCCACACGAGAGTTCGGTCGCGACGCGGGTTCGCGTCGCGGACCTGCTCGGGGACGCGCCGCGCGAGTCGACGATGGTCCGTCTCACGTACGACGGCGACAGCGAGTCCTACCCCAACGCCGTCTTCTTCGAGCCGTTCAAGCGACTCGACCTGCCGGACCCGGACGTCGACGTGTCCGTGACCGACGGGTCGATCAGCGTCGAGGCCGACTCGGCGGCGCTGTTCGTGTCGCTGTCCGCCGAGTCCCTCCCCGGTCGGGTGACGGACAGCTACTTCCACCTCGCGCCGGACGAACAGCGAACCATGGAGTACCGCTCGGAGGAAGCCATCGCGGACGAGCGACTCCGCGAGGCCCTGTCGGTCACCCACCTCGCACGGACGTACTGAACCCCCCGGCCCCTGCCAGCGATCCCGGTCCCGCCGCCTGTTCCCCGGATGAGAGCAGTCGCTCCGGAACCGCCGGTTCGGTCCGTCGAGTCAGGGCGCGTCGTCGCTCCGACCGGACGGTGGCGGGAGGTACAGACAACACCCACCGTTGTCGGGGACGGCGACCGACAGCGTCTCGTCTGGCGTCACGTCGACGGTCTCGCGGGCGAGGGAGTCGTCTCCCTCGTCGTCCCGGATCAGGACGGCCTCCCGGGCGGCCGGGAGGAACCCCAGCGGCAGGTCGACGGTGCGTGCGGCGCCGGCCGTGATGGTCCCGACGAACCAGTCCTCGCCGCGCCTGCGGGCGACACTGGCCTCGCTGCCGGGCCAGCCGCCCAGGACGACGGTCTCGTCCCACGCCGCCGGGAGACGCTCCAGGAACCGCTCGGCGTGGGGTCGCTGCCGGTAGGCGTCCACGCTGTCGGCGAAGTGCTGGAGTCCGGACTCGAAGACGACCGAGAGGGCGAGTTCGTGGCCGGCGGACGTCGCTCGCCGCTCGGTCGAGAACGTCACCGGCGTGTAGTCCATCGGACCGACGACGTTCCGGGTGAACGCCAGGACGACGTTGTGTTCCGCGGGCAACCCCTTCACACCGTAGTGTTCGGCACCCATGACACCCTCGTAGGTCATGACGTGAGGCCACCTGCTCGACAGCCCGGTCGGGACCACGGACCCGTGGAAGTTGAGCATCAGCTCCCGTTGGGCGGCGGCTTCGACGACCTCGTCGTAGAACTGGTGGCGACCCTGGTCGTCGGCGTCCACGAAGTCGATCTTGACACCCGCCACTCCCCAGTCGGCCCACCGGTCGAGCCGGTCGGCCCGCTCCTCGGTCCGGTTGAGTTCCGTCCAGTGGGCCCAGACGAACACCCCGACGTCGCGCTCGTCCGCGTACACGACGAGAGCAGGGAGCCAGTCCGCGCTCCAGCCGACGTCGACGAGAACGTGCTCCCAGCCGCGTTCGGCCGCGTAGTCGACGTACTCGCGCTGGACGTCGTACTCGCTGGGCGAGTTCCCGTCGGACCACCAGGACCACCCGACCCGGCCGGGCTCGATCCAGTCGGTCTCGGGGTCGAGTTCGGCTTCGCCGACGAGTTGTGCGACGAGCGACGACTCCCCCACGGTCGCGATGTCACCGACGACCAGTACGCGCCACGGCGTGGTCACGGGGGGACGGAGGTCGACCGTCGCTCGCGGCATCCGGTACTCGTAGGTGGTCGACGCTTCGGTCGTCGCCAGTCGCGACGCGGCGTAGCTCCCGTTGACCCCCGCTTCGGCCACGAGCACCCAGTCGTCGCCGACCCGAAACAGCCCCGGCATGGTGAACTCCCCGGCGGCCCGGTGGGCCGAGTAGTGACGACCGATCGACTCGTGATCGGGGGCGTACTCGAACAGCCAGGCGGTCGCACGGTCCGGCACTCGTACCGCGCTGTGGTCGGCCCCGAACTCCGGGCGGCCCCCGTACAGCAGCGTTCGGCCGTCACCCTCGATCCGGTACCGGTACCCGACGCCGTCGGATGTGACCCGGACCTGGAGCGTCGCCGTCCGATCCGTCTCCGATCGAAACTCGAGAGTCGTCTCGGTCGCCCGATGGTCGTGGCGACGTCGCTTGCCACGAGCCGTTCGCACCGCTTCGGTGACCGTCTCCGTCCGTTCGGTGACGAACTCGTAGTCGGCCGGAAACTCGCCGTCCGGCGTCGAGACGCCGACGGGTGACGGTTCGACGACGGTCCGCCCGTCGCGTTCGACCGACAGCCCCCGCTCCGGTGTCGACGGCGACAGTTCCACCGCTAGCTCATCGTCCGGCGATCTGATAGCGTCCACGGCGGGAGGACAGTGCCCACGGACAAAACGTTTGTTCGCGGGGCCCGCACGGCAGGGAGTCCGTGGGCCCCGGGCGGACTCCTTCGTGGTCAGTCGGACCGGACGGCCGTCGCCGCCGCGTCGGTGACGTTGTCCGAGACGGTGCGCCCGTCGACGCCCTCACACGCGAGAAAGAGGTCCGTGCCGGGGTCGGCGATACAGCGCCGGACGACGGCTCGCTCGCCGTCGGACAGTGCGACGGCGGCTCCCGAATCGGCCTGCCGGCCGCGGAACCCGTCGATCAGGAGGTCGTCGAACCGCTCACACTCGAGTGCGTGGGTGTGGTACGGGAGCGTCTCGTCCCACTCGACGGTGACGTTCCGGAGTTCGGCGCGCTCGACGCCGTGGAGATATATCGCCGGCAGGTCACGCGTTCGGAAGCCGTCCCCGACCTCACGAGGGCGGAGGTCGAGTTCGTTCCGGCCGGTGCTGTGTGCGCCGGCCGTGACGCGGTGGTCGACACCGTCAAATCGGAGCCCCCGGATCGGATTGGCGGGGTCGGCGTAGACGACGACCGATCCCTCGCCGCGGGCGTCGACGTTCGAGAACTGGACGTTCCGCAGGTCACCGAGGTCGGTCTCGGCGGTCCGGGGAAACGACGTCACCGATATCGGTTCGCCCGCTCCCCACCAGTCGCCGGTGTGGTGTCGAGTCTCGACGGAGACGTCGTCGAAGTGGATCCGTTCTATCGTCCCGGCGTCCCGGTGCTGGATACCCAGCCCGCGGTTGGAACCGTACACGACACAGTCCGCGAACCGACACCGACGGATGTCGTACTCCGTCTCCGAGCCGAGTTTGATTCCGCAGGAACGCGACTGGAGCGTACAGCCCGTCACGATCACGTGTTCGCACGGTCGTGTTTCGGGGTACCCGCCGCTGGTCTTGAGAGAGATGGCGTCGTCGCCCGTCTCGATAGTACAGTCGGAGACGTGAACGTTCCGGGACATGTCGGGGTTGATCCCGTCGCTGTTTGGGATCCGGAGATCGTTCAGGATGTCGACACCGTGAACGTCGACCTCCTCACAGCACAGGAGGTGGACCGTCCAGTGGGGTGCGTCCCGGATCGTCACGTCCCGGAGGCGGACGTTCGAACACCGGTAGAAGATGAACAGACGTTCGGGCCGGTCGGAGTCCGGGAACAGCGGGCCGTCCGGGCTCCGGTCGCGCGGGACCGGTCGGTGCCGGTCGACGCCGGGGTCGGGGTCGGTGACCGCGTCCTCGTCGACGAAGGCGAGCCCGTTGCCGTGGATCACGCCGGAGCCACTGATCGCCACGTCCTCGGCTCCGACGGCGGCGAACAGCGCCCGGTGCGGGGCGTCTCCCGCGACGTAGTCGTCGGGGTCCGGCGACCCGCGAACCGTCGCTCCGCCCTCGAGGTGGAGCCGGACGCCGCCTCTGAGCCTGATCGTCCCGACGACGTACTCGCCCGGCGGCACGCGAACCACGCCGCCGCCGTCGTCCGCGCAGGCGTCTATCGCCGCCTGTACGGCGTCGGTGGCGGTCTCTCCGCTCTCACGGTACTCAGTAACGTCTACCATACCGCCACCAGATCCTCACGACACAAATAGACACGGGGTCCGGCTACCGGGGGTTTACAGGCTGTCGAGGCGAATGCCACGGGGCTTGACCCCGTGGATGAAGCCGAC
>CAYODS010000041.1:3440-21847 GCA_964402765.1 uncultured Halobacteriales archaeon | reverse complement strand
GGCCGGCCATCCGGCGTCGTCGTCATCACCGACCAGCGGTTCTCACACGGTACCTCGGCACACGTTAGTCGGCACCACATGTCATCGGGATTTTATGACCGACCGGCGACACGGGACGGGCATGGCGGACCCGTTCGGGCAGGCGATCCGTGACGAGCACCGTGGCGAGCGCGAGCACCCGCTTCTCGACGTGGACGGCGACGAGGTGCGCGAGCACCCGATGGAGTTGTACTTCCGGGCGGTCGAGCGCGACGACGACCTGCCGTGGGCGACCGAGCACCTGGAGGGTCCGCTGCTGGAACTGGGCAGCGGCATCGGTCGGCACGCGCTGTTCTTCCAGGGGCGCCACCGGACGGTGGCGACGGAGGTGAGCGACCACCTCGTCGGGGTCATGCGCGACCGCGGCGTCGAGGACGCCCGCCGGGTAGACATGTTCGACCTGCCGGCGTTCGAGACGGCGTTTCGCTCCGTGTTCGCCCGCGGCACGCAGGTCGGACTCGCCGGGTCGGTGGCCGGACTGCGGGCGTTCCTGCGGGACCTCGCGGCGGTGACGGCGCCGCGAGCGACCGCGGTGCTCGACGCCCACGACCCGACCCACGAGCGGGCGCCGGACCTGTTCGGCCACCGGTCGGACCCCACGCCCGGGCTGGCGTACCGCACGTTCCACGTCGAGTACCGCGACACGCCGGGGCGGACGCTGCTGTTTCGGCTGTTCTCGCCCGAGCGCTTCCGCGAGGCGACACTGGAGACGCCCTGGCGCGTGACCGACCTACGGCACTCCCGGGCGGACACCGCACACTACCAGGTGGCGCTCGCGAAGCACTGACCGGCATCGCTCGGCTTTTGTCGCCGTCGCTCCTCGATCTGGTGTGTACGACTACCACGTCCACTCGACGTACTCCGACGGCTCCTTTCTGGGGTGGATGGTCGGCGCCGCGGCCGACGCCGGCCTCGACGGCGTGGGGATCGCCGACCACCTCGTCGTCTCCGAGCGCGACCACCAGCGTCGCCGGCGTCGCCGTGACGGGCTCAACCTCGACCGCACCCACGACCGCCGCCGGGCGGCCATCGAGACCGTCCGCGAGGACCACGCGATCGAGGTGTTCGACGCCGCCGAGGTGGACTACCACCCCGACGACGAGGCGGCGATCGAGTCCTTCCTGGCGAACGCCGAGTTCGACTACGCCGTCGGCTCGGTCCACCTCGTCGACGGCGTGAACGTCCACGTCGCCGACCCCGCGGACCCGTCGGCGTACGTCGACCGCTACGTCGAACTGGTGGAGACGATGGTCGAGTCCGAACTGTTCACGGTCGCCGGCCACGTCGACCTGCCCGAGCGTAACCCCAACTTGCGGGGTGCACTCGACGCCGAGCACTACCGGCGGCTCGCGGACGCCTTCGCCCGCTCGCGCACCGTCCCCGAGGTGAACGCCGGCCGGGCGAACCGCGAGGTTTCCCACCCCGGGGCGAGCGTCGAGGAGGGCTTCTTCCACCCGCTGCCGGACTTTCTCGCCGCCCTGCGCGAGCGCGACGTCCCGGTCGTCGCCGGCACCGACGCCCACGACCCCGACGACCTCCGCGAGCGGACGGCGCTGCTTGAGGAACGCTTCGCTGACCTTGGGATCGAACCCGCGCGAGTCCACGACTGACGCCCCAGGGTCCGTGGCGCGACGCCTCCGTCGCCCGTGGCGCGACGCCTCTCTCGTCGCCCGTGGCGCGACGCCTCTCTCGTCGCCCGTGGCGCGACGCTTTTCACCCGGTCGCCCGTTCGGGCGGTGTGCGACGGTTCGACGCCGGTTACCTGCGTGACACCCGCCGCGGGATGTGGGCCGACCGCAGCGCCCTCGCCGACCTGGACCTGCCGAACCGCCGGCGGGTGCTCGACGTGGGGTGTGGAACGGGCGTCCTATCGGCGGCGCTGCGGGCGGAGACCGACGCCCCCGTCGTCGGACTCGACGCCGACCCTGACCTGCTGGCCGCCGCCCGTCGCGGGCCCGAGGGCCACGACCACGCCGCCGAGAACGGGGACGACCGCGACGACACGGGTGGGGAGGGGACGACACGAGCCGACTCGGGCGCACCGTTCCCGGTGGTCCAGGGTGACGCACTCGCGCTGCCGGTGCGGGACGGCGCCGTCGACCTGGCGGCCTGTCAGGCACTCCTGATCAACCTGCCCGACCCGGCGGCGGGGATCACCGAACTGGCGCGGGTGTCCTCGGACCTCGTCGCGGCGGTCGAACCGGACAACGCCGCCGTCACCGTGGAGTCGACGGTCGACCGCGAACCGGCCCTGGAGGGGCGGGCGCGGGCGGCCTACCTCGCCGGCGTCGACACCGACGTCACCCTGGGGGCGGTCGCTGACCGCTTCCGGGCGGCGGGGCTGTCGGTCGTCGGTACCAGGCGGTACGACCACGTCCGCGAGGTGGCCCCGCCGTACGACGAGCACGCGCTGCGGGCGGCCCGGCGGAAGGCCACCGGCGCCGGGCTGGCGGACGACCGCGCGACGATGCTGGCCGGCGGGCTCAGCTCCGAGGCGTACGACCAGTTGCGGGCGGAGTGGCGGACGATGGGCCGGGCGGTCGTCGAGGCGATGGAGCACGGGGAGTACCGGCGCCGGGAGGTCGTCCCCTTCTACGTCACCGTCGGACGCGTCTGACAGGAGCGTGGCGGCCGGTGGGCGCCGTCGTCGGCGTCTGGGGAGAGCGGGCGACGGTCATCGGCCGCCGGTCAGACCACGTCGCCCCGCACGGTGACGCCCTCGCGGTCCTCGCGCCAGGCGTGGACCGCGTCGGCCGCCTCGCTGGCCGCCTCGCCGTCCAGCCCGAGACTCTCGAAGGCGACCGACAGCGGGGGGAAGGCGAACTCGGAGCGGCGGAGTTTCTCGAAGGCCTCGGCGCTGCGCTGGCCGTCGATCCACAGCGCCACGCCACGGGGGTCGATCGCCTCGCCGTAGTCGCCGCGGGCGCGGGCGCCCTCCAGTCGCCGGGTGACGTTGTCACGGAAGGGGGCGTTGCACACCTCCAGGTGGGCGGGCTCGTCCCCGAGGAGGTGAGCGGCGAGACACTTCTCCGGGGCGACGTAGCCGGCGTCGTCAGTGCGCACCAGATCGGGATGCTCGCGGGCCCACTCCGCGCGGACGACGGTGCCCACGCCCCGGACGCCCGCCAGTTCCGGGGGAAGGTCCTCGGGCTCCTCGCCGCCCATCAGCACCTCCTTCGTGAGGTAGACGTCGAGGCGGTCGACCGGGTCGACGCCCAGCGCCACGTCGCCGTAGGCCCACACCTCGCGGACGGGCACCGGCAGCGTGTCGCGCTCGACGGCGTCGACGATGGCCGCCAGTCGGTCGACGGCGCGGTCGCGGTCCATACCCGCGATCGACCGCGAACAGACAAGTCGGTTCGGATCAGGAGTCGTCGCCCCAGTCACCGGTCGCCCTGGGGCCGTCGTCGACCCCCCAGTACTCGATGCCGTCGTCCCCGTCCTGGTCCTCCTCGGCGGCCGCGGCGTCGGCGGTGTCGCCGGTCGAGGCTCTCGTGGGGGACGACCCCGAGGAGGTCGGCGCCGAGGGCTCGGGACTCTCGTCGGTCACGGACGCCGCCGTGTCCCCGATGTCGATGTCGACGTCGGCGGCGGCGCGGCCCTTCCAGCCGAGGTACAGCCCGACGAGCCCGAAAAACGAGGTGGCCCCCAGCAGCGACAGTCCCATGTGGGCGAACCAGGCGGGCCTGGAGGCACGCAGGAGTCCGTACGCGACGAGGACGGTACCGAGGACGACGGCACCGACCAGGGCGGCCGGTACGACCGCCCCAAAGGAGAGAAACAGCGCCAACCCGAGCCCCAGCAGTGCCCCCTGGAACAGCCAGAGGTAGCCGGCGTACCGGAGGTACCGCTCGGCCTCCGTCTCACCGTCGGTCCCGGGGGTGGTCGAACTCACGCCGTCACCCCCCGGGGCGGGCGGCGGAGGTGAGCAGGGGTCCGAGTGTCACTCGCCGGCGCGACTGTCTGGGACCACGTCACACCGGCCGTAGTCGCTGGACCGTGTTAGTACCGTCGGCGGGGTCGGGCCGGCGAGCGGTCCACGAGCACCGGCAGCGCCGTCACGCCACACAGAAGCAGGACGAACGCGAACACCGGCAGCACCGGCAGCGAGTCGAACGCGGCGGCGTACCCCAGAAGCGCCGTCCCGGCGAGCGCCTGCAACAGCAGGAACGGGAGACGCCGGTCCGTCGCACCGCCTGACCGTCCGTCTGGGGCCGTCCGCGTCGCTGCCCGATCGCCCGTCCGTCGAGCCCCGCCCGGAACGCCCCTTCGACTCTTAGCCATACACCCGGACACTGGCTAAATATATTTATTTTTAACGTAGTTAATATAATTATCCAACCCAGTATGTAGTTATCGGTTTTTATCCAACGGCCGCCCGGGATCGCGGGGACGAAACCGCTATGGGGGCGGGTGGCGGAGGGGTGGTCGATGGTCGAGTGCGCCAAGTGTGACCGGGAGGCGGTGATCCACGCGGCGTACTCGGGGACACACCGCTGTGGGCGCCACCACGTCGAGTCCGTCGAGCGCCGCGTGCGCCGCCGGGTCCGCGAGGACGCCCTCTTGTCGCCGACCGCGACGCCGGAGGACCCCGACCGGTGGCTGGTCGGCCTCTCGGGCGGGAAGGACAGCGTCGTCCTCACGCAGGTCCGCCAGGATACGTTCGCGGAGGACCCCCGCGTGGAGATCGTCGCGCTGACCGTCCACGAGGGGATCGAGGGGTACCGCGACGAGTCCCTCGCCGCCTGCCGGGAGTTGGTCGCCGATCTCGGGATCGACCACGAGGTGGTCACCTACGCCGAGGAGTTCGACGTCCGGATGGACCGCGTCGTCGAGGACGACCCCGAGGACATGGCGCCCTGTGCGTACTGCGGGGTGTTCCGCCGGGACGTCCTGGCCCGCTACGCCGAGGACCTGGACGCCGACCTCCTGCTGACGGGGCACAACCTCGACGACGAGGCACAGACCGCGCTGATGAACTTCCTGTCGGGCGATCTGGCCCAGATCGCGAAACACTTCGACGCCAGTCTCGGGCCGCTTGACGAGCGCCCGAGCGTCGACCGGTCCCCGGACGGCGACGAGACGGGGGCGAGCGAAACGGGCGACCTCTTCGTCCCGCGGGCCAAGCCGCTGCGGGACGTGCCCGAGAAGGAGGTCGGCCTGTACGCCCACCTGCGGGACCTGCCGGCTCACATCGTCGAGTGTCCCCACGCCAGCGAGGCGTACCGCGGCGAGATACGGGACCTCCTGCTCGAGCTGGAGGCGGACCACCCCGGGACGCGACACTCCGTCCTCGCGGGGTACGAGGAACTCGCCGCGATGGCCGCCGAGCGCTACCGCCGCGAGGAGGCGGACGCCGACGAGTGCGTCGAGTGTGGCGCCCCCACCTCGGGGGAGCGCTGCCGGAAGTGTGCACTGCTGGCGGCGCTATAGGTCCTCGACCGCCGGGAAGGTCACCCCGAGCACCAGCCCGTACACCAGGTGCCAGGCGACCGACGCCGGCGTGACGAAGGGCACTTGCCCCGCCGGGTCCCCGGCGAAGCCGACGAGACTCAACCAGACGGGCATCACGAACCCGGCGGCGACGACCGAAAGCGCCAGCGCGTAGCCCACGCCCGCGAGCGTCGTCTTCCAGCGCCACCGCGTCAGCCCGTACAGGCCGGGGTCCGACAGCACCGCCGCGAACAGCGCCCCGAACAGCGTCCCGTGGACGAGGTGGGCGACCCACCCGGCGATCAGTACCCCCTCGAAGCCGTACAGCCCGGCGATCGCCGCCCGCAGCGTCCCCAGGTCCGTCACCGTGATAGCGGCGCCCATCACCGCCGTCGCCAGAAAGCCCGCGACCGCACCCCCGCGCCAGGCTATCGGCGCCGTGAACCGCGCCCGCGCCGTCCCCGCCGCTGACTCCTCGGTAGTCACTGACACACAAATTCTTTTTCAGCGATAAAAGTTCGTCGCCGCCGGGAGAGAATCGGGAGGTGTCGGCGGACCGTAACGGATAATAGCGGGTCGGTCCGAGTCTCGAACGAGCCGAGGTAGCCTAGCCCGGCCAAGGCGGTTGCCTCGAGAGCAACTGTCCGAGAGGACACAGGAGTTCAAATCTCCTCCTCGGCGCTGTCTCGTCACACCCGCGAGCACCGCGTAGCGGTGCGAGCACCACGACGAGACAGCGCCACAGGGATTTGAACCAGGGAGAGCGCAGTCTCACGAGCGCAGCGAGTGAGGAAGCGATCGACCGAGGTTCAAATCTCCTCCTCGGCGCTGTCTCGTCACACCCGCGAGCACCGCGTAGCGGTGCGAGCAACTCTTCGGGAGGAAGCGCCCGCGAGATTTGAACGAGACGACGAGCGACCGGCGGAGCGAAGTCGGCGTGGTTCGAAATCTCCTCCTCGGCGCTGTCTCGTCACCCGCGAGCGCCGCGTAGCGGTGCGACCCGTTCGTCGGAGCGCAAGCGAGGTTCGAACGAGACGACGAGCGACGGCACAGTACATAAACGGGCGGGTCCCGAGGCTCGGACATGAGCGACGACGTCGACGACCGCATCGCGGAACTGGAGGCACGGGTCGACGAACTGGAGGCGGAAGTGAAGCGTCGCAAGCGTGACTTCGCCATGCTGGCGACACAGGTCGACCTGGAGGAGGTGTCCGACCAGCCCTGTCCGGAGTGCGGGGAGCCGGCCCTGGAGAAGCGGTCGGGGTTCTCCTGGTCGAAGGCGGTGTGCAGCGCGTGTGGCACCGAGTGGTACCTCAAGCGCTAGTACGCGTCGACCGCCGACTGGCGGCCCTCGGGGTCGGCGTCGACCTCGACCGGACGCTGTCCCGCCCGCGTGCGGCCCATCAGGTAGCCGTCGACGGCGTCGTCCGCCGGGTTGGCGGTCCGGATCCACACCGTCGGGTCGTCCTCACTCAGGTCGCCCGCCCACGCCTCGGCGGCGTCACGGTCCGAAAAGGCGTGGCGGGTGCCCTCGCGGTTGACGGTGTGGCCGACCGCCGCGTTCGTCCGGCGGGCGGAGGGTTTGATCTCGACGAGGTAGTCGTCGGTCACACCGGCGGTTCGAGCGCCAGGGGCTTCAATCACTCCACGACGAGGCGGTCGCCGGGGGCGACAGCCTCGGCGGCGCCGGCGGGCAACTCGACCAGACGGTCGGCGGTCGCCCGCGCGAGGTCGGCCCAGGCACGCATCGTCTCGACGCGGACCACCTCCTCGTCGACGGTCCAGACCACGTCGATCGGCGCCGGGACCAGCAGCGTGTGGACCGTCCGCGCGCTGGCGTCGTCGAACGGGAACACGAGTGCGCCGTCCTCGGGGAGGCGACGCAGTATCAGCCCCCGGCCCTTCGCGAACAGCGTGTCAGCGAGTTCGACCCGCGTGGCCAGCGTGCGGGGGTCGGCGTCCTCGGCGGCGTCTGCGGCGTGGTGACGGACGCGCACACCGGCCGCTCGGGCGGCGGGTTGAAACCGTTGGCGCCCGGCGGCGCACGCAAGCGTTTAGACCGTCCCAGTCGTACCGCGGTCAATGACCGGAGACGGTGACGACCCGTACGTCCGGACCCGCACGGACCCGACCGCCTTCCAGCGACGCCTCGCGGGCGAGGGGCGGGCGTCGGTCGCGGTGCTCGGCGGCGGCGTCGGCGGTCTGAGCGCCGCCCAGGAACTCGCCGAGCGCGACTTCGACGTCGCCGTCTACGAGGCCAACCCCCGCTTCGGCGGGAAGGCCCGCTCGATGCCCGGGCCGGACCGGGGGGTTGGGCCGCCGCTGCCCGCCGAGCACGGCTTTCGGTTTTTCCCCGGCTTCTACCGGCACCTCACGGACACGATGGCCCGCATCCCGTACGGCGACGGCACCGTCACGGACAACCTCGTCTCCGCGACACAGATGCTGTCGGCGGTCAGCGACGGCGAGCCACGCAGACTCGACATCGACACGCCAACGTCGCTGGGCGAGTGGCGCGACAGCCTCGAAAGCGTGTTCGGCGACGACCAGGTGCCCGCCGACGAGACCGCCTTCTTCGTCAACCGACTGCTGCAGGTGCTCACCTCCTGTCGGGCGCGTCGCGAGGACGAACTGGAGTCGACGACGTGGTGGGAGTTCATCGAGGCCGAGCGGATGTCCCCGGCTTACCGGAAGTTGCTGGGGTACGGGCTGACCCAGTCGCTGGTGGCGATGCGCCCCCAGGTGTCCAGCGCCCGCACCATCGCCCGAATCTACCTGCAGATCTTCCGGGGGCTGTTCGACCCGTCGATCGACGCCGACCGCGTGCTGAACGGCCCCTCGAACGAGGTGTGGATCGACCCCTGGGTGCGCTACCTGGACTCGCTTGAGGTGGCGCTGTACCCCAACTCGCCGGTCGAGGCGGTCCACGCGAACGGCCGCCGGGTCACCGGCGTCACCGTCGACGGCCACGCGGTCGAGGCCGACTACTACGTGCTGGCGACGCCGGTCGAGGTCACCAGTCGCCTTCGCACGCCCGAACTGGAGCGCACCGCCCCCTCGCTGGCCGACCTCGATGGCCTGCAGACGGGGTGGATGAACGGGCTGCAGTTCTACCTCCGCGAGGACGTGCCGACGGTCCACGGCCACGGCGCCTACTACGACGCGCCGTGGGCGCTGACCTCCGTCTCCCAGCGGCAGTTCTGGGAGGAGTTCGACCTGACGGCGTGTGGCGACGGCGAGGTCGGCGGCGTGCTGTCGGTGATCGTCTCGGAGTGGACCGAACCCGGGATCGTGTACGACAAGCCCGCCCGGGAGTGCACCCGCGAGGAGTTCGTCACCGAGGTGTGGGAGCAACTGAAAACGCACCTCAACGGCCGGGAGACGGTGCTGGCGGACGACAACCTCGTCGAGACGTTCGTCGACCCCGCGCTGACCTTCGGAGAGGACGGCGTCGAGAACGACGCGCCCCTGCTGGTGAACACCGTCGACACGCTGCGGTACCGCCCGGAGGCGACCACCGAGGCGCCGAACCTCGTGCTCGCCAGCGACTACGTCCGCACCCACACCGACCTCGCGAGCATGGAGGCCGCCAACGAGGCTGCCCGCCGGGCGACGAACGCGATCCTACAGCGCGAGGGCGTCCGCTCGGAGGACTGTGAGGTGTGGCCGCTGCGGGAACCGGCCGCGCTCGCCCCGCTCAAACGGCTGGACCGCACCCGCTACCGCCTCGGACTCCCGCACCCGGGCGAGGCCGCCACCCCCGCCTGGGACGCCTACAAGCGGGTCCAGCGGGACGGCCTGCGGGGACTGCTCGACTGACCCACCACAACCGTTACCCGGGTCCGACCTCGATCGGTGAGTATGAGCGACCCGCACGAGGCGTTCGACGACATCGAGACGCTGCCGGAGTCGGTCGACGATGCCGCAGTCAGGCGGATGCGCACCGTGGCGTACGTCCTCGACGAGAGCGTCCCGATCCCGGGCACCGACCGGCGGGTGGGGCTGGACCCGCTTCTGGGCGCCGTGCCTGTCGTCGGCGACGCCGTCAGCGGTGCGATCTCGCTGTACATCGTCCTCGAGGCCGCCCGTCTGGGCGTCTCCTACGGCACCCTGCTGCGGATGATCGCAAACGTCGCCGTCGACGCCGTCGCCGGCGCCCTGCCGGTCGTCGGCGACCTGTTCGACGCCGTCTGGAAGTCGAACCGCCGCAACCTCCAGCTCGTGCTCGCCGACCTCACCGACGACGAGACCGCCGCCGTCGAGATCGAGGTCGAGTAGCGCCGTTCCGGCGGCGCTCGCCCGTGGAATTATGTGTCGAGCGGCGTAGCTGCGGGTGTGGGCAGCAGCAGTTCGTCGCCGCGGGGGACGCGGTCGGGGCGGACGAGCCAGGGCAACGACCGTCGCGGGGACGCCCTGGAGGAGTACCGCCGCGACCGGGACGAGGGTGCCGCCGCCGACGCCGACGCCGGTGGCTTCGACGGCCCGGTCGAGGCCACCCTCACCGACGAGGACCTCCCCGGGTCGATGGGCGTCGAGGACCTCTCGCCGGCGCTCGACCGGGAGACGCTGGCGGCGGCGAGCGAGGCCGACGACGCCGCGGAGTTCGCCGAGGCGGTGTTCGGCGAGGAGTCCCGCGCGCCCCGGGTGGGCGACCCGGAGGCGCCCGCGCGACGGGCGTACCCCCCGCCGGAGCCGGGCCAGGGGGACCGCTACGGCGGCTTCCCGGAGTACGGTCCCGACCGCGTCGACGACTGGCACCAGTTGGGCGACCCGCTCGCCGAGGAGGACGGCGTCCGCGACGAGTTCATGGAGCGCGGGGACACGAGCGCGGCGCCGTTCGACGCCGACGAGGTGTACGCCTGCCAGTACTGCGCCGATACGGTCGGTCCGGACCACCCCGCCGCCGACCGGCTGGTCGCGTTCGAGGACGAGGACCCGCCGCTGTCCGGCGACCTCGACGCCCCGCGGGAGGCACGCCACAACGAGATGGCCCAGTACGCCACCTACGACGCCCTCGGGATGGACGTGCCCCGGCACACCTACGACGCCGAGACGGACCGACTGATCGCCGAGGGCGCCGGGCGCGGCGTCGAGATGACCGAGGTCGCCCTCGCGGACGAGAACACCCTCGACGGCGTCGACCGCCAGGAGGTCGTCGACAAACTGGCCGTCGCCGCGCTGCTCGGAAACGGCGACATGCACGGCGGCAACGTCGGCGTCGACGAGGACGGCAACTTCCACACGTTCGACCTCGACCGCGGGGCGCGGCGGGTCCGGGACCCGGTCGCGCTGCGGGGGTACGCCCAGAGCCGCGCCGCGAGCACGTTCGACTTCGACACCCCGGTGACCGACGCCGAGGTGAGCGCCCGGGCGACGGAGATCGCCACCGCCGCCGTGGTCAGCGGTCAGGCCGACGCCGTCGGCGAGAGCGTCGCCGCCTACGACGACCTGTTCGAGCGGATCGACCCCCAGGTGGACGACGTCTCGAAGGCCGACGTCGTCGAGGGCAACCTCCGCGCCATCGCCCGGGAGGCCGGCGGTATCCACGAGCACCTCAGCACGAGGGACCTGAAGGCGGCCGACCGACTGTGACCGGAGTTAAGTTACTCCCGGGCGTAGCCGGGACGAGTCCGGTCGCCCCGGAACACACATGACGAGGATCGGCGTCTACGCGGTCGACCGCACGGACCCGCCCGACCAGCGGGAGTACCGACGCCTCGCCGTGTACGACACCGAGACCCGCGAGTGGGCACCGACGAGCGACCACGAGATGGCGACCGTGGCGCCGGCGGGCGAGAAGACCCTCTCGACCCTCTCGCGGGGACTCGGGGGCCGCGCCGTCGTCGTCGCCGACGTCGCGGAGGTGCCCGAGGAGCGAACGACTGTCGAGGAGACGACGCCGACAGTGACCGACCGACCGGTGTCCGTCGCCCCGAGGCCGTACCAGCGCGGCGACGGCCCCTGGGAGACGGTCGCGCCGACGGCCGTCACCGGCGTCATCTACGACACCGCCGACAAGGTCGCTGTCGTCGAGACGGACGGCCGCCCCGGGGAGTTCCACCTTCAGGTGCCGACGGCACTGGACCGTCTCCCCCGGCCGGTGACCGCCGCGCTGGCCGCCGCACTGCTCGACCTCGTCGCCCTGCCGGAGACCGTCGACGACGGGTGGGTCGCCCCCGAGGCCGTCGACCTGACACCCGTCGAGTGGGCGATCGAGACGGTCGCCCAGCGGGCGGGGCCGGAGCCCGACCCTGGAGCGGTGCTCGGGGCGCTGGGCGTGATCGGCGACGCCGACCGCGAGCGGGTGGCCGCCGCCCTCGTCGATCTCCGGGCGGCCGCCCGCGCCGTCGCCCGGGGCGAGACCCCACCCGACCTCGGGCCGACCGACGGCGCCACCCCGCCGACCACGGCGCCGACGGACGACCGGGACGCCGTCGGCGTCCCCGGCACGACACCCCCGAACGTCGACCGCGAGACGGTCGGCGACTGTCCGCCGACGCCGTGGACCCACCCCGTCGACCGACTGCTCGCCGCCCTCGCCGGCGGCTGACCCGCCACAGTGTTTTTGTTATATACCTATTCAGCCAAAAAATTATAACTACACAGGGCAAATAGTTACAAACATGGTGGAGATCGTCCTGGGCGTCTGCCTGGTCGTCCTGGGGCTGGCGGTGGCGCCGCTGGGGACGCGGGCGTACCACGGGGTGTACGTCCTGGGTGGCGTCCTCGGGTTCCTGACGGGGTGGCAGACGGGGGCGGTCGCGCCGCTGTTCGCGGAGCCGCTGGGGGTGCCCCTCTTGCACGCGCTGCTTGGCACGGTGACCGCCGGGGCGATCCTCTCGCTCGGGGTCCTCGCCGGACTGGTCGCGGTGCCGTTTCTGGTCGGCGCACAGGTCGGGCAGGGGCTGTTCGACAGTTGGGTGCTGGCCGTCGGGACGGGGTCGGTCACAGTCGCCGCGACCGTCCTGGTCGTCGTCGCCGGCGTCTGGCTGTTCGTGGCGTTCGTCGGCGGCGTGTCCGTCGCCGCCGGCGTGCAACTGCTGTTCGACGTGGTGGACACCTCGGAGACCTACGCCGCCGAGGCCGCCCGCCGCGTGCCCGAACCGGCAGGGGCGAACGTCGCCGAGCGCACCCTCGGGGCGGTCGGTGCCGTCACCGAGTCGTGGCTGTTGCTCGGGATCGTCGTCCTCGTGGGCGTGGTGGGTGCCGTCGGCGCACTCGTGTTCGGAGAGTGAGTCAGGCGGGGCCGCCGACCGCCCGCACCACCGTCGTCAGCCGTGTCTCCCCGTCGCCGGTGACGATCGTCACCTCGAACGCGACCGCGACGGTGTGTACGTCGCCGGCCCGCTCCTGGACGACGACGCCGTCACGCACCTCACAGGGACCAAAGGCCCGCCCGTCGCCGCCGGGACAGGCGCGGTCGGCCCACGCGCGGGCCGCCCTGTCGTCGTAGGAGACGCGGTACGCGACCCCGTCGGCGACCTGCGAGGCACGCAGGCGGTCGAGCCACGGGGCGAGTCCGTCGCGGGTCCGCTCGACCGTCCCCGCGACGGAGCGGCCGTCGGTCACCGCCGCCTCGTGGACCGCCCGCGACAGCAACCGCTCGGCGTTCTCGCCGGGCGCCGCGAGGTCGCCGCCCGCCCGCACGTCGGCGTCGTACCCCAGCTGGAGGTACGCCAGCGCCATCGGCACCAGCGCGACGGCGATCAGCCCCGCCGCGACCAGCACCAGCTGCCCGCGCCGGTCGAGACGGAACTCGCGGCGAGTGCGGTCGTCGGGGCTGTCCCGGGTCATACGTACCAGACGGAGACGGTGACGTCGCCGTGTTCGGTCGTGACGGTCGCCGTTCCGACGGCGACGCCGGCAGGCTTGCGGTGACCGACGGCGCCGTGGGGCGTCTCGACGCGGTACAGCAGGTTGTCCGGCAGGATGCGGTCGACGCGGCGGTCGAGTGCCGCCCGCTCGCGCTCGAACGCCGCCCCCGAGCGCACCACCTCCGACAGCCGCGTCGCGCCCTGGTGGCGCGGCGGCTCGCCCGCGAGCACCGTCGCCGCGTCCTCGGCGTAGGCGTCCAGCTGTGGCTCGCGTGTGTCGGCCCCGGGCACGCCCAGCGCGAAGGCGGTCACCACGCCGAACACCAGGACGACCCCCGCAGCGACCTCGACCGCCGGCAGCGACAGCTGGGCGCGGTCGCCCGACGCCTGGCGACGGTCACCGCGCCGGCTGCGACCCCGGCTCGCCCGGGGACACCCCCGCCCCCGTGACCGGTCACGCATCGACGGTCACCTCCAGCACCGCCTTCGTGGTCTCCGCCGGGGCGTAGGTCACCGCCACGTCGCCCGCCTGCAGTGGGCCCGCGGCGTCGAAAGTGAGCCGCGTCGTCTCGAACCGTGAGGTGCGCACCCGGTACGTGCCCGTCAGCCCGCCCGGGTCGTGCAGCACCACCCGACCGTTCGCCCGCACCGTCCGCACCGTCCCGGCGTCGATCCGCAGGCGCACCCAGGGCGTGCGGCGGGGCAGGCTCACCGCGCCGGTCCGCAGCGGCGGCTCCACCGTCACGGTGGAGCGCTCCTGGACCAGCACCACCCGCCTGACCGTCTTCCCGCCGGCGGCGTCACCCGCTCGCGCCAGCACCTCGCCGTCCAGCGTGACCCGGACCGCGCCCGTCTCCGCCGCCGGGAACAGCCTTGTCAGGCTGTCGCCGTCCAGCCGCCGCAGGCGGGTGGCGTTGAGGGTGTTCCCCCGGTCGGTGAGCGGCCCGTCGGCGGCGACGAGTCGCTCGGAGAGTCCCACCGCCAGGCGGCGCTCGCCCGGCTCCCGCTGGGCGCCCGCGAGGGCGTCGTCGGCGATCACCAGCGAGACGCCCGCGACCGCCGTGAGCACGACGAGCGCGACGCCGACGGCGACGAGGTTGGCCTGGCCGCGGTCCGTGGCCGGACCACCGCGAGCCGGGCGGCGGTCCCCACGAGTCACGCGTCGTCACCTCCCGGTCCTCGCTCTAGGCGGACGACCACGCCGTCCGCGACCGGGGTGACCACGACGCGGGCGGCCTGTCGGCTGTGCCACTCGCCCTCGACGCGCTGTACGTGATCGGGGAGCGCGAGTCGGGCCCGCCCGCCGACGCCGCCCGGGTGATCGAGAACGAGCGAGCCGTTCGCCGCCCGGACGCGGTAGCCCTCGCCGGCTATCGTGTCCGGCAACTCGACGCGGTGCTCGGCGCGGGCCGCCGTCGCCGGCGGGGGCACCGCCGAGCGCACCTCGTGAGCCGCCGTCGCCAGCGTGCGGTCGGCGAGTTCCGCCCCGGCCGTCGCACGGTACTCCGGGACGACGCCCGCGTACAGCGTCGTCGACAGCAGGGCGACGTACAGCAGGACGAGACTCGCCTCCAGCGCCTTGCCGATCGAGGGCACCACCGCGCGGTCCCCGCCCCCGGCGTCGGCGTCCCTCTCACCGGGTGTGCGGGTGGGCGGCGTCACCGTCGCACCTCCAGGTCCATGTCGTGGACGACGAGGTACGCGACCCGCTCGCCCGGGAAGCGAGCGACGACGCTCGGCACGCCGTCGCCGTCCGCGTCGCGGGTGGCGACGACCGTGGCGCCGGCCTCGGCCAGCACGGAGCGCCAGGCGACCGGCGTGGCGGTTTCGACCGCGACGCGGTACTCGCCGGGACCGAGGCGCTCGCGGTCGTGGCTGACGTTCGTCCGCAGGGTCACCTCGACGCCGCCCTCGCCGCTCACGCCGACGGGGGCGGCGTCCAGGCGGGGTGCACCGACGACGAGCACGCCCGCCCCGCGGTCCCCGACGACCGGCGGCTCGCGGACGACGCGAGCGCCGTCGCCCTCGCCGCGGACCACCGCGCCGGCGAGGAAGGTCACCCGGCGGTCGCCGGACTCGAAGATGAGGGCGTCGACCTGCACCGTCCGCGTCGCCGTGGCGTTCGACACCCGCAACTCGCGCTCGACGACCCGCAGCGACCCCGAGGAGAAGGCCACCTCGCCGCTGCGCAGGCCGGTGGTCTCGACCGGACGCAGCGCAGACTCGAAGCCGTCGGCCACGCGGGCGGCGTCCGCGCCGGCGGCGTTACTCTGGACGACCGTGCCGACCCCCGCCGTGAGCGCGCCCAGCGCCATCACCGTCACGCCCAGCAACAGCGCCACGCCGACGACGTTGGACTGGCCGCGCCCGGCACCGGGGTCGCCCGACAGGTGGCGAGTCACACCATCCCCACCCCCGCGAACACGACGTAGGCGACCAGCACGAGCGCCCCCGAGTGAAGCAGTGCCTCGTAGCGCCCGCGGGAGGCCATCCCGGCGAACCAGCCGGAGGCCAGCATCGTCGCCTGGGTGACGACGTAGAAGCGGTACCGCTCGCGGGCGGGCCGGACGGCGTCGGGGTCGATCGCGACCGACCCCTGGCCCGACACCGCGCTCAACTGCGCGAACCCGTCGAGCACGTAGCCGTTGACCGCGACGACGATGCCCACGACGAGCAGCGCCGTCGTCCACCCGACGGCGACGTAGACGAGCATCGACGACCGCAGCGCCTGCTTCTCGTGGTACAGCCGTCCGACCTCGGTCTGGAGCGTGTCGAACACGTCGCCGGTGTCGCTGCCCGCCTCCAGCGCCCCCGTGACGAGTCCGATCGTCTGCTCCGCCAGCGGCGTCCCCACCCGGTCGACGAAGCGATCGAGTGCCCGCCGGCGCAGGTCACCCTCCCGCGTGGTGAGCGAGCTGTTGAACGCCAGGTCCTCCACGTCGGTCTGCAGTGCCCCAAGGTCGACGTCGCGGGCGACCGCCGTCACCGCCTCCGAGAAGGGCCGCCCCAGCGTGACGTGGCCCGACACCGCGTGGACGAACTCCTCGATCTGGCGGTCCTTCGCGTCGTCCAGGCGGGCCCGCCGCACCGCGACCGCGCCGACCGGCACCGCGTACGCGGCGTACGCGAGCAGGACGACATTCACCGGCGCGTACCCGAGCGAGGCGAGCACCCCACCGACCGCGACCGCCACGGGCACCGCGACGACGGCGGCACTCGCGGGGTTGATCGCCGCCGACCGCAGCGTCGCCAGGCCACCGGGCCGGGCGTACGCCGGCGTCGACTGGTCCGGCGGGCGCAGCGACCCCACGAGCCACGCCGATATCGCGCCGACCGCGAGGACGAACGCCGCCCCGCCGTACACCATCAGCGCCCGCGGCGTGGTCGTGCCAAGCGGCGTCGCCAGCGGGCGGGTCAGACTGGGCGCGAGCACGCTCATCACCGTCAGCACGATCACCAGCAGGGCGGGCAACACCAGCAGGACGATGAACATCTCCGCCAGCAGTTCGAGAAAGCCCTCCGCCCGCTCCCGGGCCCGCGCCTGCCGGTGACTGAGCATCCGGGATTCCATCTGGAGAAAGGAGGCGAGGGCGTCCGACCCCTGGTCGGCGTGCTCCTGGAACTTCAACAAGAAGGGTGCGAGCGCGTCCCGCGAGGGGGTCTCCCGGGCGACGAGTCGCAGCCCCTCGTCCACGGAGCCGGTGAGGGCGGCGTCGTTCAGCGCCCGGCGAAATTCGACGGCGGTCTCACCGTAGGCGTCGCGGTTCTCGGCGACCTTCCGCAGCATCGTCTCGCGGTCGTCACACCCGGCCGATAGCGCCCGGAGGTACCGCACCGCGCCCGGCAGCGTGCGGTCGATCTCCGAGGCGCGGGCACTCGCCACCCACCGGAGGTACCGCCCACCCAGCGCTACCGTCGTCCGCTTGGCGACCGCACCGGCCACGAGCCCGGCGACGACCGCCGCCGTCGGTCGTGGCACCCGCCCGGTCGGGACGCGCTCGACCAGCGGCAGTCCCTCGCGGGCGAAGGCGGCGACGCCGTCCAGGAGACCCGACGGCAGCGCCGTCACCACCGCCCCGACGCCGACGGCGACCGCGAGAAACGCCAGCCAGGAGAGACCGTACACCCGGGCGAGGTAGACGTCGAAGTCCGGGCCGAGGGCGGTCCCACGGTAGACGCGACGGTCCCGTTCGTGGCGGGCGCCGTCGGCGTGCCGGGAGAACAGCGCGTACAGCGCCCGATCCAGCGCCGACGGTGCCGAGCCCGGCAGCGTCGCCGGTCGCCCAACCTCGTGACCGTCGACGCGGGCACTCCCGCCGTCCGCTCGCGGGTCGTCGCGGTCGTCCGCCGCCGTCACGGGGTCGGCGCCCCCGCCGCGACCGTCACGGTCCACGGTCGTCCCTCCCGTCGGGTACGTCGGACCAGTTCCCCGACGACGGACGGTCACCCCCGCGCCGGGCCGGGTCGTCGTCCCCGGCGTGGCCGCCGTCGGTGGCCCGCGCCGTCCCGGGGTCGTCCAGGCGGGCGCGCTCCACCGTCGCCGCCTCGTCGGCCCGCAGGTCCGCGAGGAACTCGTACAGCGAGTCGAAGTCCTCGACGCCCTCGCGCCGGAGGTACCGGACGTACCGAAGCTTCGTGTGGAACTCCGACTCCACCTCGCTGGCGGGGCGGTCCGTCGCCCGCCCGAGGCGGTGGAACACGCGGGTGCTGGCCGTCCCCGCGAGGTCGCCGTCGTCGCTCTCGCCGCCGTCGACCGGCGCCGTCTCGGTCACGTCGGCGTCGTAGGCGAACCGGAACTGACCCTCGGGCGTACGGCGCAGCACCGTGTTCCAGTACACCGTCGTGTCGTCCTTGCGGATGGTGCCGTTGTCGCCGTCGGGGTCCAGACGGCGGTACGCCGGTTCGGAGAGGAACTCCACCACGTGACCGACGTAGCGCTCGCCGTCGACGTGTCTCGGGAACACCACGAGGTCGAGTTCGCGAAGGAGGTAGGCGGGCAGACCCTGTTCCACCACGCGGTTGACGAGTGTCTCGACGTCGTCGGCGTGGGTGGTGCCGATCAGCCCGTGGCCCGTGTTCAGCGACTCCGCGAACGTCCGGAAGGAGGCGGGCGTGTTGATC
>CAYODS010000041.1:0-3430 GCA_964402765.1 uncultured Halobacteriales archaeon | reverse complement strand
GCGATCACCTCCACGTCGGGGTTGAGGTAGTTGCACTCGGTCATCAGGTCCGCCATCGAGACGCGCTTGTGCTCGTTCTCGTGGTCCCGCGTGGTGAGCGAGACGCCGGTCTCGTGAGGCAGGCGCACCTCCCGGGAGCCCTCGTCGATCGAGATGGGCCGATCGCCGTACGGGACGAAGGGCATGTGCGCATTCATCAGCGTGGTCTTGCCGACGCCGGTCGGCCCGGAAAACAGGACGACACCGTGGTGCTCGTAAGTCATCCACAGCAGCGCGACCAGTTCCGGCGGCAGAGTCTCGCGCTCCACCAGGTCGACGGGCGTCATCGCCTCGGGGGCCTGCTTGCGGATAGAGATGTGGGGGCCGTCCTCGCTGATGGTGGGCAGCGCCACCGCACAGCGGATGGTCACGTCCTCGCTGACCTCGCGGGGCTGGAGGTTCACCTTCGCACTCGGGTTGGAGGCGTTCAGTTCGACGCCGTCGGCGGCCGCGAGCTGGGTGACGACGTTGACGAACTCGTCCTCGGAGTCGAAGGTGAGGTTCGTCGGCACGCGGCCGTCGTGGTCGATCGAGTCCCGGGGGACGACCTTCACCCGCTCGCCGACGCGGTTGGCCTCGATGTCCTCCAGGTGTGGGTCCCGCACCGGGATGGTGAGTTTCCCCTGGCCGACGTAGTCCCGCAGCACGTAGTACACCAGGTCGGCGAGGCGGTCCTCGGCGTAGCGGTCGTCCACCGGCGGCACGCCCACGCCGTACCCCGCCAGCGCGGCGCGGGCGCGGCGGGCGGCGTCGTCCAGCCACGCGCGGGTGTTCCGGGCGGTGAGTTGCCGGGTGAGGAAGCGTCGAGCGCGCTCGCGGACGTAGTCGGCGGGGTCGTCGACGAGTTCGTCGGTGGTCCCCTCCCAGATGCGCTCCTTGCACTCGGCGACCAGTTCGCGGTCACCGGGAAGCAGGTCGGGTTCGAGGACGGCGTACTTCGCGGCGAAGGGGTCGGCCCCGAGGAGGTGGTCCCGGTAGACGACGACGGGCACCTCGAAGCCCCGGAACGGCACCCGGTAGGACTCGACGCGCTCGGCGGCGAACCGCTCGATGTGTGGCGGGTCCGGCGGCAACTCGGTGACCGCGGGCGCGTAGTCGGCGGTGTGAACGACGAGGTGGTCGGCGGCGGCCTCAGCGTCGGCGGCCTCGATCGACCGGTCGAGCGCCAGCGGCGTCAGCGGCCCGAGACACTTCAGGTCGCGCAGCAGGTGGTACTCCACGCGCCGGCGGGCGGCGGGGGTTGTCTCGACCAGTCGGTCCACCACGCGGCGGTACTTCGGCGCGAACCCATCGGTCATCCGCTCGCGACACCCCTCACGGGTGAGCGGGCGGCCGAGCGTGGCCTCGGCGAAGTGCTCGCGGACGCGGTCGACGGCGGTCTCGTCGGCCGGCGACAGCGACGGCTCCCGCACCCTGTACTCGAACCCCTCCGCTCGGTCCCGGACGGTGACGACCACGCCGGGGTGGACCTCGTACTGCGCCCGCACGTCGGGCGCGTACCACGCCGCCGGGTCGTCCGGCGCCGGCGGCGCCGGCACTCCGTACTCCCCGGTCGGGGCCGCGCCCCGGTCGGCGGCTGGTGACGACATAGAAGAACGTTCAGCGCGTTATTAGTTATAAACCTGAATGTTCGGCGGGCGAATTAAACTGGACCGGAACGTCCAGAGACCACGGACCAGGGGAACCACCCGCCGTCGCTGGTCGGTCGTGGGCCGTCGGGCCGGCGACAACGCTGATGAGTCTCGCCCGT
This sequence comes from uncultured Halobacteriales archaeon, assembly GCA_964402765.1. Lineage (GTDB taxonomy): Archaea > Halobacteriota > Halobacteria > Halobacteriales > SW-7-71-33 > SW-7-71-33. The sequence goes on along the minus strand of CAYODS010000041.1, from coordinate 1,641 downwards.
GAATCGTCACACATGGCGGGGTCGTCACGCACGCGACTCGTGGGCGTGGTGGTCGTCGGCTTCTCGCTTCTGTTTCTCGCGGTCGGCGGCTACCTCGTGTACGAGCAGGAGCGGGCGCTGCGGTCGTTCGAGTCGACGGAGGCGACGGTCGTCGGCACCGAGATCGACCGCGACGTGGACCGGGAGGTCGGCGAATCCGACAGCGTCACCTACCGACCGATCGTCGAGTACCGCTACACGGTCGACGGCCGGGAGTACACCGCCGGGAACGTCTACCCGGGTGGCACGTCCGCCCGGAGCGACCGCGGGTGGGCCGAGGGTGTCGTCAGCGACTACTCGCGGGGCGAGACGGTGACCGCCTACTACGACCCGTCGGACCCGAGCGAGGCCTACCTCGTGCGGGAACGGGACCTGACGAAGTTCGCGTTCGTCCTCCTGCCGCTCGTGTTCCTCGGGGTCGGGCTCTTGCTGGTGTGGCGGGCGGGGTGGAGCGGCGGCGACCCGACGCCGGCGCCGACCGACACGCCGCCCTCGACGGGGGCCGACACGCCGGAGAGCGCGACGGGTGAGCCGCCGGCCCAGGGCGACGACCCGGAGAGGGCGACGGAGACGGGAACCGCGGGCGGCGACACGACGGCGGGCGACGGGGAGGGGGACGGCGTGGAGTACGCCGACTGGGGCGAGGACGGCGGGGAGTGAGACACACCGACACGATTTTGCCGTCGAGCGGTCGAGTGCGGGCGTGAACCGTGACGCGCTCCGTCCGGTGGCGCTGGCGCTGCTTGCGCTTCTGGCGGTGGCACTCGTGTCGGCGACGGTGACGAGCGTCACCGAGCCCACCGGCGGCAGCGGGGGCGGCGACGACGGCGGGTCGGGCGGGAGTGGTGGTGGCGGACTCGCCCCGGACGAGAGTCCGGGGGGCGAGCCGGTCGGCGCCAACAGCAGCACCCAGCCCAACCTGCAGGTCTGCATCACGGAACTCAGTGACCCGTGGGTGCGGCTGGGGCTGGGGGCGGCGCTGGCGCTGCTGTTCGCGGCGGTCTGGTACCGCACCGACATCGTGGCGTCGACGGTGCTGGTCGGCGCGATCGCCCTGCCGTTGAGTCTGCTGTACGTCGCGCTGACCTGTTCGGAACCGGCCGACCCACTCAGTCCCCCGGACCAGGCCTCGAGCGGTGCCGAGGGGGCGAGCGGGGGCGGCGCCGCCGGGGGTGGCGGCGTGCCGGAGACGGTGTTCAACGCCCCGCTGTGGCTGGTCGTCCTCGTCGGTGCCGTCGCCGTCGCGATCGCGCTGGTCACCGTGAGCCGTGCCGGCGGGGTGCGGGAACTGGTCGGGGGCGATCGCACCGAGGACGACGACCCGGACGGGACGACGGACGTGGCCGCCGTCGGGCGCGTGGCGGGCCGGGCGGCCGACCGCATCGAGACCGGCACCGACGCCGACAACGAGGTGTTCCGCGCCTGGGCGTCGATGACCGAGCACCTGAACGTGGACCGCCCGGCGTCGAGCACCCCCCGTGAGTTCGCGGACGCCGCCGTCGCGGCGGGGTTCGACCGTGGTGACGTGACCGAGTTGACCGACCTGTTCGCGGCGGTGCGGTACGGCGGCGAGGACCCGACCGACGACCGCGAGCAGCGTGC
>CAYODS010000040.1:0-22075 GCA_964402765.1 uncultured Halobacteriales archaeon | reverse complement strand
TGGGGACCGACGCCACCAGGGACTCGCCCTCGGTGACGCCGGCCTCGACGGCCTCGCGCTGGGGCGGGTACAGTTCTTCCACCCCGTCGGCGGCGATGATCCGGGCAGCCTCGGCGGGCACCCCCGGGACCTCTGCGGGTTCCATCACTGATCGCTGGGGCGGCCTCGAACTTAGGGCTTCGTCTGTGCGCCCGACAGACTCATGTTCGTGTCCGTACAGGTACCACCGACAGACCGATGGACGCCGACAGAGGCGCCCGGCTCACCGAGGTGGTGTCGGAGCTGGCGGCGGCCGACACCGACCGGGACGTGCGTGAGACGGTCGCCCGGGCGGCGGCCGACCTGCTGCCGGCGACGGTGACACTCGTCGCCACGGTCACCGCCGACGGCGTCGTCGAGCCGGAGTGGGTCGTCGCCGACGGGCTGTACGACCGCCCGCTCGTCGACGCCGAGGGGAGCGTGGCCGCGGAGACGCTGCGGCGGGACGAGCCGGTCACCGTCGACGACCTCCGTGACCGCGGGGACGACCGGCCGCCCGAGGGCCTCCGGGCCGTGCTGTCGGTCCCGGTCACCGACGACTGCGTGTTGCAGGCGCTGTCGACGGAGCCGGGGGCGTTCTCGGCCGCCGACCGCGAGAGCGCGAGACTGCTCGCCGCCCAGGCCGAGCAGGCACTGCGGCGCGTGCGCTCACAGCGGCGGGCCCGCCGGGAGCGCGACGAGTTCGCCGCGCTGTTCGACAACGTCGTCGACGCCGCGTTGCGCTACCGCGTCACCGACGATGACCCGGTCGTCGAGCGGGTTAACCCTGCCTTCGTCGGTATCTTCGGTGTCGACGCTGAGGCGGCGACCGGCCGCCCCGTCGACGACCTGCCGGTCCTGCGGCGGCCGGACGACAGCGACGGGCCGGTTCCCGAGCGGACGGCGGCGCTGGACGGCGAGCGCACCGAGCGACGCGTGGCACGCCCGACCGAGAGCGGCGTCCGTCGGTTCCTGCTGCGGACGGTACCGGTCGGCGACCGGGGCCGCGGCGACGAGGAGCGAGGGTACGTCATCTACACCGACATCGAGGAGGCCGTCTCGCGGGCGGAGCGTCTCCGCCGGCAGAACGAGCGGCTGGACGAGTTCGCCTCGACGGTGAGTCACGACCTGCGCAACCCCCTGGAGGTCGCGGACGGCTACCTCCAGGCCGCGATCGAGGGGGACACCGAGAAGATAGACGAGCGCGACGCGCTCAGGGAGGTCGACCGGGCGCTCGACCGGATGGACCGGATCGTCGACGACGTCCTCGCGATGGCCCGCCAGGGCCAGGCCGTCGTCGAGACGGAACCGGTCTCGCTGGCCGAGGTCACCCGGGCGGCGTGGTCGGGCGTCGCCACCGGGGACGCCACCCTGTCGGTGGCCGGCGACGCCACCCTCGACGCCGACCGCTCGCGCCTGGCACAACTGCTCGAGAACCTCTTCCGAAACAGCGTCGAGCACAGCTCGACTGGCAGCCCGGAGTCCGGCGACAGCGTCGAGCACGGCTCGACTGGTAGCCCGGAGTCCGGCGACAGCGTCGAGGAGGTCGGGGCGGGTGTGTCGGTGACGGTCAGCCCGCTGCCGGGGCGGCGCGGCTTCTACGTCGAGGACGACGGCCCCGGGCTGACGGCCACGGAGCGCGAGCGGGCCCTGGAGGCGGGGTACACCACCGCCGAGGACGGCACCGGGCTCGGGCTCAGCCTGGTCGATCGGATCGCCGGCGCCCACGGCTGGACCGTCTCGCTGGAAGAGGGCGTCGACGGTGGGCTCCGGGTGGCCGTCCTCGTCGGCGAGGTCGACGAGGAGGTCCCCGCGGCGTCGCCGGCGGTCCACGACACCGAGGACTAGCGCCGCCGACGGACTCATGTCGGCGCCGCCGGATCGCCGTTCATGAGCCAGTTCGACGTGCGCGTCGAGGACACCGCCGTCGTCGCCAGCCGGCGCGACGGGGAGACCCGCGTCGGGACGACCGGCTGGCAGCCGACCGACGCGACTGACGCCCCCGCGCTGGGGAACGTCCCGGTGGACGAGACGCGGACTGGGTACGCCGTCGAGTTGCGCCCGCCGGGAGAGGCACTCAGCGTCCGCGGCTTCGACGTCGACCTCGGGGAACACGTCGACGGGCTGGACGCCGAGGGACTGGACCAGCAGTACCACATCTCCGGGCCCGTCGAGTTGCCCCCCGGCGAGTACCGGGCACAGGTGCTCGGCAGAAACGTCCGGCTGTACCTCCGGTTCGACGCGACCGACGCCGTCGACGTGACCAGCGAGGACGACGACGTGCGGGTCCGGTTCGCGGACCCGACGGCGGTGACCGTCGGCGTCCGGTTCGAGGCGGCCGTCCCGCGTGACGCCGTCCAGGTGCCGCCGACGACCGAGGGACTGGCCCGGGCGGTCTCGACGTTCCCCGCGACGCTGCGGACCGTCGGCCCGGACCGCTCCTGGCCCACCTTCCGCCCGCATCCACCCCGGGTCGAGTTCGGCGACACCGTCGACCTGGGCGGGCTGCCCGAGCGAACCCCGGAGACGGGGATCGAGGTCGCCGTTCCCGACCGGACGGCGGCGGTGCTCACCGTCACGCCGCTGTCGTACTACCTCGGGGCGTCGGTCACCGTCGAGGACCGCGAGCGACCGCTGGTGCGGGCGCCCGCGGCCGGCGTCAGTCGGGCCCTGCCCGCCGCCCCCGACCTCGGCCGGGCGGTGGCCGCCCTGTTGCACCGGGTCCACCGGCTGGACTGTCTCGTCCGCTCGGCCGGCCCACACGGGGTCGAACGGAAGGAGGAGCGCCTGCTCGCCGAGCGGGGTGTCGACCCCGACCTCGACCCCGAGCGCTGTTACGAGGTGTCGGCCGCCGAGCGGCTCGCCCGCTACCTCCAGGCCGACGACGCGGTGCCGGCGGCGTACCCGCCGCTGGCCCAGGCGGTGGTGTTGCCGGACACGGTCCGGGCCGGGCGGGCGCTGCCACACGTCGCCGACAGGCTCGCCGCCGTGTACACCCCGCCGGTCGACCCGCCAGGAGAGCGAGTCGGGCGCCCGTTGACCGTCGGCCACGAGACGGTCGCCTGGCCGGCCAGCGGCCCCGGCGGCGAGCGACTCCTCTACTGGGCGGCCGGAGAGCCGCCGTGGGCGTCCGGCGACGCCGACCGGCCGGCGTGTGCCTCGACGGGGCCGGTCGCCGCGCTGGAGCGGACGCCCGTCGGCGGCAACGACCGGATCGACGCCCTCGTGATCGAGCGGGCGGGCGACCCGTCGCCGGCGACCGCCGTCGAGACCCGGACCGCCGAGGTCGAGGCCGAGACGGCGGTCAGGCGACTGGTCGATCCCGACCGCGAGCGACTGCGGGCGGCACTGCGGGAGCCGACGGACCTCGTCGTCGCCGTCCCGGGGGCGACCGACGGCGAGGCGCTCGCCGCGGCGGTCGAGGACGCCGACGCCGACGTCCAGGTGGGCGTCGTGGCCGCGGCTGACCCCCGCGGGGCGGCCACCGCGCTGGTCGAGGCCGGCGCCGGGGCGGCCGTCGGCGTACCCCGCGAGGAGGGGGCGGACGCGGCGGCACTCGTGGCCGGGTTCCTGGTGCACGGCGGCTCCGCGGCCGACGCGGCGCTGCTGGCGCGGCGCCACGGCGACGCCGACGCCGTCGTCGTCGGTGACCCCGCCCGGCCGGTGTCCTCGGTGATGAGCACCACGCTCAACTGCAGTTACCTCTTCGAGAACGGCTCGGTGACGAGCGAGAGCGTCTCGCTGTCGATGGTCGAGGGCGGGGTGTTCTCCGTGTGGGGGCCGACCGGCGGGGGGGAGTCGGGGGTGATGGGGACGCCCCTGAAGCGGTCGATCGGCGACGACCTCCAGGCCGAACTCCGGCAGGCGGGGGTGTTCTTCTACGACGGGCGAGTGTACTGGCCCAGCGAGCACCGGTCGCTGCTGAACCCCGCGGTCTGAGGACTTATCTCCGCGGGGGCTCAAGCCAGTCCATGCGGATCGAGTACGACCGGGACACCTGTATCGGCATGTTCCAGTGCGTCGCCGAGTGGGACGCCTTCGAGGAGGACCGCGAGGCCGGCAAGGCCGTTCTCACCGGCAGCGAGGACGTCGAGGACGGCGTGTTCGTCCGGGAGGTGCCCGAGGAGGCAGAGTTCGACGCCAAGTTCGCCGCCAGGGCGTGTCCGGTCGACGCCATCACCGTCTACGACGACGACGGCGAGCAGGTGATCCCGTAGCCGGCGGCCCCGTCACCGAGGACGACGGTCTGAGCCCGTTCCGCCAGCGTTATCGGGGCGGATCCCCAGATCGCGTACATGCGTGGCCGCGTGCTCCTCGTCACGACAGACGAGGAGCGAGCCGGGACCGTCGTCCCGGCGCTGCGGGCAGACGACGTCCGGGTCACCGTCGTTCACGGTGCCGCGGGCTGTGTTCGTGAACTGCGGGACGGACAGCGAGCCGACTGCGTCGTCGTCGGTCACGACCCCCCGTCAGTGGACGGACCGGAGGTGGCCGGTCGGGTCGCCGGCCGCCGCCCCGACGTGTCGCTCCTGCTCGCCCCCGGCAGCGACGGCGACGAGACCGTCGCCGCCCAGGCGGTGGAGGCCGGCGTCGACGCCTACGTCCCCGGCGACGACGTGGACCGCCTCCGCGAGCGCGTCCTGGCGGCGATCGACGGGAGCGGGGGCGCCCGGGCGGGCGCGGGTCCCCGAACGGCAGCCGACGACCCGGACCACGAGGACCGCCCGGTCGTCGGGCTGCGCCGGGCGGGCCGGTCGCGACCGGACGGCGGCCTCCGCGAGGTGCCCGAAGGGACCGACGCCGACCTCGACCTCGATGTCGGTGGCGACGGCGACGTGCCGGCGGACCTGAAACACCGGGTGCTGGAGGAGGCGCCGGTCGGGGTGACGGTGAGCGACCCGGACCTGCCGGACAATCCGCTCGTGTACGTCAACGAGGCGTTCGAGGAGATGACCGGCTACGACCGCGGGGAGGTGCTGGGGACGAACTGCCGGTTCCTCCAGGGCGAGGGGACCGACCCCGACGCCGTGCGCCGGATGGCGAGGGCGGTCGACGCCGACGAACCCGTCTCCGTGGAGGTGCTGAACTACCGCAAGGACGGCGAGGAGTTCTGGAACCGGGTCGACATCGCGCCGATCCGCGACGACGACGGCGCGGTGACACACTACGTGGGCTTCCAGACCGACGTGACCGAGCGCAAGCGCGCGGAGTTCGCCGTCGAGCGCTACGCCGAACAGTTGGACCGCGAGCGGGCCGTCCTCGACCGCGTCGTCGACCGCGTCCAGGGACTGGTGCGGGACGCCGCCGAGGCGCTGGTCACCGCCACGACCCGCCGCGAGGTGGCCGAGGCGGTGTGTGGGCTGCTGGCGGAGACCGACAGTTACGACGGCGCCTGGATGTCCGAACTCGACATGGGCGCCGAGACGCTGTCGGTGACGAGTGCCGCCGGACTCGGCGGCGACCCGGTCGGGGAGACGGTCGCGCTGGACGACGTCGATCACGAGACCGAGCGAGCGCCGATCCCGGACGGTGCCACCCCGCGGGACCCGGCGGTGGCCGCCGTCGCGGAGGGCGAGCCACAGACGGTGGGCCGCGTCGCGGACCTGCCCGACGGGTCGCTACACCGCGACGTCGCCGCCGACGGCGACGCGCTGGCGGCGGTGCCCGTCGAGTACCGCGACACCTGCTACGGCGTGTTGACCGTGTACGCCGAGGACGCCGCCGCCGTCGACGAGCGCGAGCGGACCGTCGTCGCCGCGCTGGGCCGGATGGTCGCGACGGCGATAAACGCCGCCGAGACGAAGACCACCCTCGCCGCCGACGACGTCGTCAGCCTGGAGTTCGAGGTGGCCGACCCCGACCTGTTCTTCGTGGGCCTGTCGGGCCGGCTGGACTGCTCGGTCGACCACGCCGGCACGGTCTCCCGCGAGGACGGCTCCTGTGTCGTGTTCGTCACCGTCCAGGGGGCCAGCGGCGACTCCGTCGTCGAGGCGGCACTCGGCCACCCCGAGATCGAGGACGCCACCGTCCTGACGGAGGCGGAGACGGAGACGCTCGTGGAGTTGACCGTCGCCGGCGGCTCCGTGCTGACCGACCTCGCGGACTACGGCGCCCGCCTTCGGGGGCTGTCGGCGAGCGGGGGGACCGGGCACGTGGAGGTTCACGCGCCGCCGGGGACCACCGCCCGGTCGGTCGTCGACCACGTCGAGTCCTTCGACGGCGGCGAGTTGGTCGCCTACCACGAGCACGAGGTCACCGACGACGCCGCCCCCACGACCCGCGGTGACTTCGTCTCCCGTCTGCGGGATCGCCTCACGGACCGTCAACTGTCCGCACTGCAGCGGGCCTACCTCGGCGGCTACTTCGAGTGGCCCCGCGAGGTCGACGGCGACGAACTCGCCGAGACGATGGATGTCTCCCGGTCGACGTTCCACCAGCACCTCCGTGCGGCCGAGCGGAAACTGCTGGCGGAGGTCTTCGCCGACCGGGAGTAGCGCGACGATATCGCCGATCTTTATACGAGCGCGGCGGTAGGGACACAGGATACTCGACCGATCGCCGGTGACGGGCCGGTGACCCGAACCAGACCGCCCAACCCATGACACCGCCGCTGACATACGCCGAGTTCCTGGCCGTGTTCGTCGTCGTCCCGATCGGGCTGCTGTGGGTCCTCGGGCGGGGTATCCACCCCGCCCGGCGTCGCCCCGCCGTCGTCGGCGTCGGGGTCATCCTCTTTCTGGCGCTGTCGTACACCATCCCCTGGGACAACTACCTCATCAGCCAGGGCGTGTGGAGCTACCCCGAGGGCGTCGTCCTCTTTCGCGTCGGCCACATGCCGATCGAGGAGTACACCTTCGTCGTCCTGCAGTCGGTGCTGACGGCGCTGTGGCTGTACCGCCGCCCGCTGCCCGACCCCGCCGGCGCCGGGCCGGCGGTCGACGGCGTGGGCGAACTGCGCCGGTCCGGCGCCCGCCCGGACGGTGGACGGGTGCGGGCGCCGCTGACCCTGCCCGGTCTGCGGGCGTTCCCCGGGCCACGCGCCCGGATCCTCGGGACGGCGTTCTGGCTGGGCACCGCCGTCGTCGGGGCTCTACTGCTTTTCACCTGGACGGCGACGTTCTACGTTGGGGCAATCCTCGCCTGGGCCGCCCCCGGGGTCGCGATCCAGTGGGCCGTCGGCGGAGGCTACCTCTGGCGGGTGCGCCGGCGGCTCGCGCTGTCGATCCTCGTGCCGACGGTGTACCTCTGTCTGATCGACCGCCTCGCCGTGGAGTGGGGACTGTGGCAGTTCTCGACGACCAAACTGACGGGGTGGACCGTGCTCGGCCTGCCCGTCGAGGAGGCCACCTTCTTCTTGATGACGAACGCGCTGGTGGTGCACGGCCTGATCCTGTTTCACCCCTTCGTCGAGGGGTGGCGCGGCTTCGGGCTGGCCGACACCACGGACGCCGCGAGCGACGCCGGCGAGCGAGCCACGGACGACGAGTCGGGCTGAGCCGATGGCGCCCGTCACGTCCCCCGGGTCGGCGCTCGGCGACGACCCCCGGCAGGCGGTGCGTCGGTCGATCGCCCGGGTGACGGTGTACCCCGCCTGGGCGCTGTTTCTCGTCGTCGCCGTCCCGTTCGCGCTGGGTGCAGAGGTGTCGCTCACCCTGCAGTACGTCCCGCTGGTGGCGAGTGCGGTGCTGTTCGGGATGCCCCACGGCGCCGTCGACCACCTCGTCCCGCGGCGGCTGGCGCCGGTGTCGACCCGGCGGTCGGTCGTCGCCGTCGTCGCGCTGTACGCCGTCCTCGGCGGAGCGTACCTCCTGTGGTGGTTCCTGGCGCCCGTCTCCGCCGCCGTGTTCTTCGTCCTCCTGACCTGGGTGCACTGGGGCCAGGGCGACGTGTACCTGCTCGGGGCGGTCGCCGACGGCCCGCTCGCGTACCCCCGATCCGTCCCGCACCGCCTGTCGACGCTGGTGATCCGGGGCGCGATGCCGATGGCCGTGCCCCTCGTGGCCGGCACCGAGCAGTACCGCCGGGTCGTCGCGAACTTCGTCACCCCCTTCGGCGGCAGCGTCGAGGCGGTCGCCTGGGTGTTCGACCCCGCGACGACCGGCGCGCTCGGTGCCGCTCTCGCCGCCGTGACGCTTCTGACCCTCGCCCGCGGCGCGGTGGTGCGCCGGAGCGCCGTCGGCGTGGCGGTGTCCCCCCTCGTCGCCGCGGGGCCGGTCGCCGTCGTCGCTGACCGCGGCGTGCGGATCGACGCCGCCGAACTCGCCGTGCTGTGGGCGTTCTTCTGGGTCGTCCCGCCGGTGCTCGCGGTCGGCCTGTACTTCTGCCTGTGGCACGCGCTGCGACACGTCGCCCGCCTGGTCGCCGCCGACGACCCGGGGGCGCGGGCGCTGGCCGACGAGCACTACTGGGCCGCCTTCGCTCGCTTCGGACGCCAGGCGGCGCCCCTGACCGCGGTGGCGCTGGCGCTGCTTGGTGGTCTGTACGTCCTCGTACCGACGCCGCCGGGCGAACTGGGCGAACTCGTCGGCCTGTACCTCGTGCTCATCGCCGTGCTCACCCTGCCCCACGTCGTCGTCGTCGCCTGGATGGACCGCGAACAGGGCGTGTGGACCGACCCCCGCTGATCCCGGTCGGGTCAGTCCGCGCCGTCCGCGCTCGCGACCCGTGCGTACTGCTCGGAGAGTTTCTCGGCAGCCTCCTCCAGGCCGGCCCGCTCGTTGTCGGCCAGCTCCCACTCGACGACGCGCTCGACGCCGTCGCTACCAACCTGCAGGGGTACCCCCAAAGCCACGTCCGACAGTCCGTACTCGCCGTCCAGGGCGATCGACCCCGGGATCACTTCGCCCGTGTCACGGAGGACCGCCTCGACGGTGTGGGCGACGCCGGCCGCCGGACCCCACTGCGTGGCGCCCTTGCGCTCGATGACGTTCATCGCGGACTCCTGCAGGTCCGCGAGAATGGACTCCCGCTCCTCGGCGTCGAAGGTCGGATCGCGGCCGTCGACGCGCACCTTCGAGAACACCGGCACCTGGTCGTCGCCGTGCTCGCCGAGGATCGTCGCCTGGACGTTGCCGACGGGGGTGTCGAACCGCTCGGCGAGGACGTACCGGAACCGCGCCGAGTCGAGCCGGTTGCCGAAGCCGATCACCGTCTCCCGTGGCCGGTCGCCGGTCTCGTACAGGTGACGGTTGAGCACGTCCACCGGGTTCGACGTCGTCACCGAGACGAACTCCTCCGAGTGGGCGTGCAGCGAGTCACTGATCTGCTCGATGATCGGGGCGTTGTCCCCCGCCAGGTCGAGTCGGGTCTGCCCGGGTTCGCGGGGCAGGCCCGCCGTGATCACGACCACGTCCGACCCCGCCGTCGCGGCGTAGTCGCCCTGCCGGACCCGGGTGTTCGCGTCGTAGGCGACGCCGTGGTTCACGTCGGCGGCCTGGCCCACCGTCGCGTCCTCCTGCTCGGGGATGTCCACCAGTACGACCTCGTCGGCAACGTCCCGGGAGGCGATCTCGTACGCCGCCGCCGCGCCGACGGTGCCCGCCGCCCCGACCACGCTCACTTTTCCTGTCATGTCTTCGGGTTCGGGCGCCAGGCGATAAAAGCCGTCGGAACGGTCACCACTCGCCCGTCCAGGTGGTGTCGGTCGTAGTATGTGCTCTCGGCGTTCTCGGTGTGCCCTCTGGACCGGGTGCGCTCGATCCTGAAGGAGCGGCCTCCGAAGCCCTCGGCGTGCTCGACGGCTCTCACTCGCTGCGCGCCTCAGTCGCTCCGCTCCCTACGGTGCTTGCGTCGTGAGAGACCGGTCGAGCACGCCTCGCCCTTCGAGTCCGCCAGGGACGGCGAGTGGTCCTTACACCTCCCCGCCCGGTCGCGGGTGTCGCTCGGCGCGCTCGCAGTGCTCGCGCGCCTCGCGGCAAGGCGACCGGGCGCTTCCCGTCGCAGGGCGCGCGAGCAACGCGCGAGGGACGACCGACCGAGCGCAGCGAGGGAGGGAGGAGGCTGGGGAGGCGCGAGGCGGCGGTCGCGGCGGGTGGGACTGAAAGGGGCCGCCCCGGTGCGGGAAGCCCGACAAAGCAAGCACCGCAGCGACCACCGGGAGCGAGGAGCGCAGCGAGTGAGGCGACAGCGGCGGGGCGGGGGCTTTCTGGGTCCTCGAAGCAGCGGAGAGAGCATTCGAGGGCACCGGGGTGGGGGCTTTCTGGGTCTCCTCGTCAGTAGCGGCAGTCGAGAATGAGAGCAGCGGGACGGGGCCCTTCCGAGTCGTCTCGTCGGTAGCGGCAGTCGAGAACGAGAGCAGTTCACCCCCGTCGTCCCTCGGTGTCGACGGACTTCAGCCCCAGCACGTGACGCTCTGGGACCCAGGCGGAGTAGAGGGCGTTGTCGACGTTGTTGGCGTACCGCACCTCGACGAAGCCCGGGTACAGGCGGAAGTCCACGACGTACACCTCGCGGTCGATGTTCGGGGAGGCGTGGTCCTTCCCGACCACCAGCGGTGACTCGTTGGCGAGGTACTTGTTGTCGGGCATGACGCTGTCGCCCGCCAACAGCAACTTGTCGCCATCGCTGTCGAACACGTGGGCTGGACCGGTGCCGACGTCGACGGTTGGCATACCGGCCGTTCGGGCGGGCAGACCTTTGAGATTGCGCTCGCCACCTCCCGGCCCCGTCCCCCGACCCGGGACCACCCGGACTTATGCCCGCGCCAGCCCTCCCGCCGGACGATGTACCGACACGCCGCCTTTCTGGTCCGCAAGGATGGGATGAGTCACGAGGCGTTCACCGAGCACTGGCAGACCGAGCACACGCCGATCGCCCGCGAGATCGAGGGCGTCGTGCGGTACCTGACGACGACGCCGCTGTCGCCCGACGACGCCGAGTTCGACGGTATCGCCGACCTGTACTTCGACGATCTGGGGGCGCTGCACGACGCGCTGGGCAGCGAGGGCGACCGCGACTACGACCCGACCCGGGAGATGGCCGCGCGGGCCCGCGAGGACGTGGACGACTTCCTCGCGGTGACCGAGCGCCCCCGACTGATCGGCGAGGAGACGGTCCGGTTCGAGGCGACCGACGGCCTGACGCCGGCGGCGGCGCCGTACCGCCGGAGCATCCTCCTCACCCGCCGCGAGGACATGACTCACGACGACTTTCGGGACTACTGGTTGGACGAGCACGCCCCGCTCGTGGCGGAGATGCCCGGCGTCGTCGGGTACACGACGACGCTGCCCACCGAGCCCGACCACGCGGAGTTCGACGGCGTCGCGGATCTTTACTTCGAGGACCGCGACGCGATGCTGGCCTCGATGGGCCAGGCGACCGACACGCGCGACCCCGAGCACGAGGCCAACGTCGCGGTCAACGAGGACGCCGCCGCCTTCCTCGATCTCGGGGCGATCCGCCAGTTCGCCGGCGAGTGGGCCGTCCAGAAGGACCTGACCGACTGATTCCTGGCCCCCGCGCTCACTCGCCCCGCCCGAGATCCCCGTCCTCGTCCACGACCACCTCGGTGAGCGCCGCCAGCGCCCCGCCGTCGGGGGCCACCTGCCGCGTCGACCCCTCGGGCAGTCGGCAGACGGTGACCCGGTCGACACCGGGCCCGCGAGCGTCGAGCAGTGCCCCCGTTGTCGCCGCGTGGACTCGCTCGACCCGCCGCTCGCGCTCGCCGTCGGCGTGGTCGGGGTGAAACAGCACCGCACGCCAGTCGCCCGCCTGCCCGTCCGCCCCGTCGTCGCCCGCCCGGAACAGCAGGTCCGCCCGCCCGCGGACCAGCGTCTCCGGCCCCGTCCCGGCGCCGACCAGTGCCGACAGCGGGGCGGCGAGCGAGACGCGCGTCCGCAGGTCGGCGCTCGCGGCGACGGCGTCGTGGAGGTCCGTCTCGCGGTACGCCTCGACGGCCTCGTGGAGCCACTCGCCGAGGTCGTCCTCGACGGCGGCGGCGTCGAGCACACGCTCGATGACCGGTCCCGGGGCGTCGACGCAGTCCTCGCGGTGGACGGCGGCCAGGGTGCGGGCCAGCAGCCCTGCCCGCCGGTCGTCGGGTGACTCGCCCGGGTCGTCCGGCGTCACCGTGGCGTCGCCCGCGACGGCGGCGCGGGCGGCGGCGGTGCGCTCGACCGGCGCGAGACCGAGGGGGTCCTCCCGGCCCCGGAGCAGGCGTCCGAGGGCGGGCGGGTCGTCGCACGCCCCCGCCTCGGCGGTCGTGACCGTGGCAGGGTGGACCGACCGGTCGGCGTCGGCGTGGTCGCCGGACTCGCCGACGGCGTCGGCGAGCAGCTCCGCGAGGGCGACGGTCTCGCGCTCGGGCGGGTCGCTCGGCTCGATGTCGTCGACGCCGACCGGCAACGGTCCGGCGTCGGTCTGGAGGACGCCGTCCTCGCCGGGATCGAGGTGTTCTGCGAGGGCCACCGCCCAGGTGGTCCACTCGCCGCCACGGGTGGGCGGGAACGGCACGATAAGGTGGTCGCCGGCGCGGGTGACGGCGACGTACAGCAGGCGCCAGAACTCGGCGCGGCGGTCGCGGACGTGTGGGGTGAGCGGGTGGTCGTGGCGCAGTCGGCCCTCGTTGTCCCGCACCTCGGAGAGCCACAGGAGGCCCCGGTCGAGGTCGAAGCCAGCGTCTCCGTCGTGGTACCACCCGCCCCGGAAGGTGGGCACGTCGCCCGGCGGCGGGGGGTCGTGGCCGGCGACCGGCCGCAGCGCCAGGCCGTGCCGGCGGTCGGCGACGAACGGCTCGTCACACACCTGCCGGTAGGACTCGTCGGTCGTGGTGTCCGCCAGGACGACGACGGGGAACTCGAGGCCCTTCGCGGTGTGGGCGGTGAGCAGTTTCACCGTCTCCGGCGAGTCCACGTCGGCCACCGGCGCGGGCGCAGTGTCGTCCTCCACGCGGCCCGAGCGCAGCCCCTCCAGGCGGCGGACGAACTCGGCGTACGAGAGGTGGCCCTCCTCCTCCCAGCCGTCGACCACCTGGACGAACCGGCGGACGTTGGCGTACCGCTGGACACCGTCCTCGACCGCCAGCGCGGTCACGTCGAACGCCGAGTGCACCAGCAGGTCGACCACGAGGTCGGCCTTGGACCCGTCGCGGACGTACCGCACTCGCTCGCGCAACTCACGGAGGGCGGCGAGTTCCCGGCGGTCGCCCTCGGCGCCGCGCCACCCCGACAGCGCACGGTCGAGGTCGTGGCCCGCGGCGGCCAGGCGCTCGCGGCCGTCGGCGGACAGTCCCACCAGGGCGGACTCCGCCAGCCGTCGGGTCCGCCCCGGGTCGTCCGGCCGTTCGAGCCACGCGAGGGCGTCCACGAGCGCCCCCACCTCCGGCGTCTGGAACAGCGACCGCGTGCCGATGACGGCGTTGTCGACCCCGTAGCGGTCCAGCACCCGCGCGTACAGCCGCATGTACCGCCGCGACCGGAACAGCACCGCCACGTCGCCCGCCCGCAGCGGGTCGGTCTGCCGGTTCGTCTCGCCGGCGGTCGTCTCCGTGCCTGGTTTGCCGTCCGATCGCTCCGCGGCGACCGCCGCCGAGCGGGTGTCCGGGTCGCGGTCGACCCGGAGGCGGTCCTCGTCGAGTGCGGTCCGCAGCGCGCCGGCGACCCGTTCGGCCTCGCGCTCGACGACCCGTTCGCGGCGACTGCGGTCGTCATCGGGGTCCTCCTCGTCGGGCAAATTGATGTCAAGCGCGTGGACGTGCGCCCGGTCCGGTTCGGTCGCCACGCGGCGGGGGGTCAGCGGCTCGTACTCGACGCCGAAGGTGCCGACCGCACCACGGGCGGGGTCCTCGAAGATCCGCGGGAACAGGTGGTTGGCGGCCCGGACGAGGTGGGGATGTGAGCGGAAGTTCTCCGCGAGGTCGACCCGCTCGACGCGGTCGGCGTCGAGGACGTTGTCGGCCGCCTCGCCGTCGGCGTACGCGAGCAGGCGGGCGAACAGCCGCGGTTCGGCCGAGCGCCACTCGTACACCGACTGTTTGAGGTCGCCGATCAGCAGGGTGCGCTCCCCGACTAGATGGGCGAGCACCCGGCACTGCGCGTAGTTGGTGTCCTGAAACTCGTCGACGACGACGTGACGGAACCGCTCGGCGAGACTCTCGCGGAACCGCTCGCGGCGGGTGGCCGCGGCGTCGTCGCTCCCGGTGTCCGTGCCCGCGTCCGCTCCGTCCCCTGGCCCGCCCGCGAGGTACTCCCGGACGAGGTAGGTGATGTCGGTGTGGGTGAGTACGCCCCGCTCGCGGGAGCGACGGTCGTACTCGCGGTCGAACGCCGCCAGGACGCGCCCGAAGTCCCCGGCGAGACGGTGACTCGTGCGGTAGGTCTCCCGGGCGTACTCCACCCATCGGTCGGGGTCGCGGATCGTCGCCCGGGCGTGCTCGGGGTCGAAGTCGGTGAGGTCGTCCACGATCGCGAGCACGTCCTCGAAGGTGGTGGGCTCGCGACCGGCGTGCATCTCGGCGACCGACCGCAGCAACTCCCGGCGTGCCTCCTCGATCGGCGTGCCGAACTCCCGGCAGGAGCGGTGCATCGCGGCGACCATCTCCTCCCAGTTCCCGGGCGGACCATCCTCGTGGGCGTCGGTCGGGAAGGCTCGCTCCAGGCGCTGGACGGCGTCGGCGAGGTCGGGGTCGGCCCGCAGCGCCTCGAACACCGCCGCGAGCAGGTCCCGGCGCTCGATGCCGTCGGCGACCGAGAACGACGGTGCGACCCCAACCTCCGGGGCGACCTCCCGCAGCAGTTCCTGGGTGAACGAGTCCAGCGTCTGGACGTGGCTGGCGGTCTCCAGCCACCGCAGCAGGTCGTCCCAGCGGCGCACGACGGGGTCGTCGGCCGGCGCCGCCTCGCGGTGCTCGCGCAGGCGCTCTTTCAGCTCGGTCTGTAACTGCCGGGCGGCGTCGCGGGTGAACGTCGTCACCAGCACCGACTCGAAGGGGTTGCGCTCGGGCGCACGGTCGAGTTCCCGCACGACGGCCTCGGCGACCACCTCGACGGCCGTGGTAGTCTTGCCGGTCCCGCTACCGGCGGCGGCGGCCACCACCGCGTCGTCGCCGAAGTGGGCGTCCAGCACCGCCCGCTGGTCGGACGACAGCGGCGGGGTGCCGTCCGGCCGGCGGTCCAGGCGGCGCCGCACGGCCCGGTCACCGTCCGGGCCCTCCGACTCCTCACCGCCCATCGTCGTCCTCCAGTCGCCGCTCGAACCGCTCGATCCGCCTGAGGACCCGGCGGGCGTCCGCGGGGTCGGTGCCGACGGCCAGGTCGGCCAGGCGGCCCCGGTCGGCGCCGCCGCCGACGCCACGGGCCAGCGCCCGCAGTCGATCCTTCGGGGTCGGCGGTCCGCCGCTCCCGTCGCCGCGGTCGTGACTCCACTCGTCGAGGTCGATCCGCTCGCGGTCCCGCTCGGGCACCGAGAGGGCGTCGAGCACCGGCGACGGCGGCACGTCGCGGCCCTCCTCGTCCTTGTAGGGGCGCAAAAGCGTCACCCGACCGTCGGGGGCGACGGCCCGCAGCGCCCGCCCCAGGGCGGCCCGGTCCCGGCGGTAGCGGTCGGTGTCGCCGTCGAGGTGGGCGGCGGGCCCGGCGGCGCCGCGGGCGACTGCCTCCCGGACCGCGGCGTGCAGAAGCGTCGCCCGCGGCGCCGGCCGGGGGAAGTCCTCGGCAGACAGCCCCAGCACGAGCAGGTGGTCGACCGGGGCGGCGGTCACCGCCGGGTCCCCCACCGGGAGCAGTTCCACGCCGTCGGCGTCCGTCCGCGGCGGGTGGCGCTCGCTCGATAGCGCCGCCCGCAGCGCGGTCCGGGCGGTCGCCCATCCCCGCCCGTCCAGCGCGAGCAGGCGGTCGTACGCCCGCCCCGCCCGGCGCTCGACCGCCTCGCGGACCCGCGCGGCGGCCCCGGCCGGGTGCTCGGCGAGCGCCCGCGCCCGGTCGGTCTCGACGGCGATCCCCTCGACCTCCCGTGCGGGCGCCTCGCGGACCGCCCGGGCGTGGGCGTCGACCGCGGCGACCAGCGTCGTCCGCAACGCCCGGCCCGAGGCGGGCGGGTCGCGGGCGACGCCGTCCACCCAGTCGAGAAACTCCCCGGCCCGGTCGGCGCCGGCGGCGGCGACGGCGTCGCGGTGGGCGTCGAGTGTCGCGCCCGCGGGCAGTCGCTCGCGCAACCCGTCGACCGCGGCCACGGGCAGCGGCCACGCTCCGTCGGCGCCGGGCGGGACGGCCCCGAGTCGCAGCGGGTCGATCACCGTCTCGGCGGCGACCTCGTCCCCGGCGGCGGCCAGCAGCGCGACCGTCGCGGTCAGCGCACGGGCGGCCGGCAGGCGGTCGAGCGGGCGGGCGGTACCGACCCGCGCCGGGCGGTCGGCGGTGAGTGCCACGTCCCGCAGGACGGGGGCGTAGGCGTCGGGGTCGGGGGCGACCAGCAGCGTCCGCCCCGCGGCGGCCCGGACGGCGTACTCCACCTCGCGGCGACGGTCGGGGGCGGCGACGGCCCGCACGCCGCCGGCGGCGGTCGTCGGCCGGTTCCCGAGGGCGGCGAGCACGCGCCGGGCCGGTTCACAGGCCGGTGGCTCGGTCTCCGCCCGGCGGCAGTCCACCCGGTCGGGGGCGACCGCCGCGGCCCGCTCCGCGAGGTGGTCACCCCCGAGCAGGTGGACCGCCGTCTCGCCGGCGAGCGCGACGACGGTCCGCAGGACGGCGGCGTCGACCGGCGCCCGCGGGGCGACGAGCACCCAGTCCCGCTCGACGCCGCCCTCGCGGGCGGCCCCGAGCAGGTGACTCCGCGAGACGAAGGTGCGGCCGTCGCGGTCGCTCTCGGCGACGACGCGGCGGAGTCGCCCGTCCAGGTCGCGAAAGGCCGCCAGGCTCTCGCGGGTGACGCTCGCGGCGAACGGGCGGTCCTCGGCGACGCGGTCGACGGCGTCCAGGAGGGCGTCGTGGTCGGCGTCGCTCGCGGCGTCGGTACAGCGGTGGTAGTCAGCCAGTTCGCGGGCGACGGCCTCGGCGTCCGGGTCGCCGCCCGCGGCGGTACGGTCTGCGAGACGGGCCACCGGACCGTCGGTCGCCGCCCGCAGCGCCGCCCGCACCGCCCGGACCCGGACGACCGGCGAGAGCACCGTCACGCGCTCGCCGCGGGCGGCGCCGACCCGCTCGCGGGCCCACGCCCCGAGTCGGCACACGTCCGGGTCGTTCCCGGCGGTCGCGAGTCGGTCCGCGAGGGCGTCGGTGCGGCCGACGACGAGGACCAGACCGTCACCCTCGCGGTCGGTGACGGCCTCGTGGACGGTCTCGTCGCGGACGGTGAGCCCGGTCATCCGCGCTCCCCGGGCCGCCGTCGGTCGGTCATGCCCCCGCCTGTGGCCCTGTCACGTATATACCCTGGGCCGGCGGGTGTGAGCGACTGCCGGGCGTGCAAAGCATACTTACCGCTCGCCGGGCCTACGGACGGTAATGAGCCAGCAGGAGGAGGGCGACACCTCCGGGGACGCCGACGACCGGAAGAAGTACGAGTTCCGCCGGGTGATCGAGGAACTCGAGGAGTACGAGGGCTCGGGCACCCAACTCGTGACGATCTACGTGCCGGAGGACAAACTCGTGAGCGACGTGGTCGAACACGTCGTCCAGGAGCACAGCGAGGCCTCGAACATCAAGTCCAAGTCCACGCGGACGAACGTTCAGGACGCCCTGACCAGCATCAAGGACCGCCTGCGGTACTACGGCACGAAGCCGCCGGAGAACGGGATGGTGCTGTTCTCGGGCGCGGTCGACACCGGCGGCGGCCGAAGCGACATGGTGACGAAGGTGCTCGAGTCCCCGCCCCAACCGATCCAGTCCTTTCGCTACCACTGTGACTCCTCCTTTCTCACCGAGCCCCTGGAGGAGATGCTCGCCGACAAGGGGCTGTACGGGCTGATCGTCCTCGACCGGCGAGAGGCCAACGTCGGCTGGCTCCGGGGCAAACGCGTCGAGCCGGTGAAGTCAGCGAGTTCGCTCGTGCCGGGCAAGCAGCGCAAGGGCGGTCAGTCCGCACAGCGGTTCGCCCGTCTGCGTCTCGAGGCCATCGACAACTTCTACCAGGAGGTCGCCGGGATGGCGAACGAACTGTTCGTCCCCAAGCGTCACGACCTGGAGGGGATCCTCGTCGGCGGCCCCTCGCCGACGAAGGAGGAGTTCGCCGACGGCGACTACCTCCACCACGAACTCGACGAGCAGGTGCTCGGGCTGTTCGACGTCGCCTACACGGACGAGTCCGGCCTGTACGACCTGGTCGACGCCGCCGAGGACGCCCTGGCCGACGCCGAGGTGATGAAGGACAAGCGGGTGATGGAGGAGTTCTTCGACGAACTCCACAAGGGTGAGCTCGCCACCTACGGGTTCGAGCAGACCCGCCAGAACCTCAACATGGGCGCCGTGGACCGCCTGCTGTTGAGCGAGGATCTGCGCGAGGACGCCGTCGTCTACGAGTGCCCGAACGGCCACGTCGAGCGCGAGCTGGTCGACGAGCACGACGAGACGCCGGACCACACCTGTGGTGAGTGCGGCGAGACCGTCCCCGCCGACGAGACCGACCGCGAGGACGTGATCGAGCACCTCATCTCGCTGGCCGAGCAGCGCGGCACGGAGACGAAGTTCGTCTCCACGGACTTCGAGAAGGGCGAGCAACTGTACGAGGCCTTCGGCGGGATCGCCGGCCTGCTGCGGTACTCCACCGGCGTCTGAATCTGATAACGGCCGCGGGCTTCTTGTACGTCGACGCCGAACTCGTGACAAGCAGATGTCTGAGGAGGGTGCTCCCGGGGACGGCGTGGGCGGCGACGACGACTCGCTCGGGGCGTTGCTCGACCGCAAGCAGGACGGCGTCGCGGTGCTCGTGACCGGGCCCGTCCCGGCGACGGTCCACCGCAGCATGTCGGCGCGGCTGCTGGGCAGCCCGTCGCTCGACCGCCGCCGCGTGCTCGGCCTGACCGCCCCCACGGAGGGCGGCGTCGACGACCGCCTCCCGCCGGGGGCCGACACCGATCCCGACCGCCTCCGGACCGTCGTCGGTGACGGCTGGGCGCGCTCGACGGGGGCGGTGTCACAGGGCGGCGGCGCGACGCCGGCGCCGACGCCGGACGCGGCCGTCTCGACCCCCCCGGCGCCCGGCGTGGAGGGGCTTCCACCGGCAGGGGTCGCCGTGCTGGAGGACCCCTCGCTGTCGACGTTCGGCGAGCGACTCGCCCGCGAGGTGGCGGCACTGAACCGCCTGACCGAGGGGTTCGACCCCGGTCAGTTGCGACTCTGCCTCGACTCCGTCGATCACCTCGTCCACGCCCACGAGGACGACGCCGTCCTCCGGTTCCTCCACCTCATCACGGACCAGGTGCGCCGGCACGACGGGATGGCGCACCTGCACACGACCCACCGCTGGGACGACAACGCGGTGGCCGAACTCCAGGACGTGACCGAGGTCGTCGTCCGCCTGCGGCTCACCGGTGAGGCGCCGGAGTACCGCCTCTACCTCGACGGTGACCCGCTGACAGACTGGGGCCCGATCCCGGCGCTGCCGGACTGAGAGAGATGTCGCGGACCCCGCCCCCACTGGAGGACGACACGGACCCGTCAGCGGGGCCCGTCCGGTTCGAGTCCACGAGCGTCGGCGTCGCCGTCGTCGACGAGACCCGCCGCAAGCGCGAGCACCTCGGCACCACCCCCGCCGCAGAGCCCGTTCCCGTCCCGACCGACCGGATGCGGGCGCCGGTCGACGGTGCCGTCCGCCTGCCCGTCGACCGCGTCCAGACGGTCGACCTCTCCCTCGCTACCGTCCGCGACGGGGCGTTCGACGTCGTCGACAACCTCGCCGAGGACGACACCGCGACGTACCCGCCCGGCGAGTACGTGATCGACCTCCCCGGCCCGATAAAACGGTACCTCCAGGTCGAGGGTGAACTGTCGGTCTCGACGGTCGAGGGCACGACGGTGACCGTCGGCGACGACGCGACGGTCCTGCTGGGCGCCCGCTCGAAACACGCCCGCCCGACGACCGAGGTGACCGTTCCCCCGACGGTCGACGGCCTGGTCCGGGCGGTGTCGACGTTCGGTGCCGCGCTGACGACGACCACGCCCGACCGCTCTTGGCCGACGCTGCGGGGCCACCCGCCGGCCGTCACCGTCGGCGACACCCTCGATGTGCCGCCCGGACTCGCCCCGCCCTGTCCCGAGGTGCAGGTGCTCGTCCCCCCGACCGAGCGCCACGTGTACGCCGTCGCCCCGCTGGTGCACTACCTCGGGGCCGAACTCGTCACCCACACCGGCCCGCCGCAGGTCCGCACGGACGAGGGGTTCGTCCTCGACCTGAGCGGTGACTTCGAGGCGACCGTCGAGCGCACGCTGAAGCGGGTGGTGTTCCTCGAGTGTCTGCTGCGCTCGGAGGGGCTGCTGGAGTACCCGCTGCACGAGCGGTCGGTGCTCGGTGACCTCCCGATCGACCCGGCGACGCTGTTCGACCGGCCACCCGAGGCCCGGTTGCCCGCCTACTTCGGGGTCGACTACGACGCGATCGCCGCCCAGGTGCCCGACTGGGAGCTCGCCGCCCACGTCGCCCCGCGGCCCGAGCAGGTCGAACTGCTGCCGTACCTCGTGGACGACCTGGCGGTGGTCCGAACGCACGACGGCGACGACACCACCGTCCCTGCGCCCGACGTGGACGCGGGCCAGGAGATGGAGGCGTTCTTCCGCTCCGGCGAGGGAGGGTGGACCGCCGAGACCGGCGTCGACCTGCGGGACGCCGACGCGGCCCTGGAGACGGTCTGGACCGGCGACGGTGTCCCCGTCGGCGCCTCGAAGGCGACCCGGCGGGCGTACGAGAACCGTCTCGACCGCAGTCCCGACCCCCCGCCGATAGACGTGGCCGTCGTCTGCAACGACGACCGGATGAACGACGAACTCGACGTCACCGAGCGGTACGACGGCGAGAAACTCCCGATGAACGTCTCGACGTACCGCGACCTCTCGCGGTCGGCGCTGCGGACCCTGCTGGAGACGGGGCCGGTCGACTTCCTGCACTACATCGGCCACGCCGACCCGGCGGGCCTGCACTGCTCGGACGGCGCCCTGTCGCTGTCGACGGTCGCGGAGACCGGCGTCGAGGCGTTCCTGCTGAACGCCTGCCGGTCGTTCGACCAGGGACTCGCGCTGATCGACGCCGGCGCGATCGGCGGCGTCGTGACCCGACGGCCGGTCCCGATCGGGGCGGCGACCGACGTGGGCCGGCGGACCGCCCGGCTGTTGAACGCCGGCTACCCGCTCCGGGCGGCCGTCGACGTGGTGCGTGAGACCTCCGACATCGGTGACCAGTACCAGATCGTCGGCGACGGCGGCCACTCCGTGGCACAGCGGGAGAGCGCGGTCGCGTTCGTCCACGAACTGGCGCCCGTCGACGGCGACCTCTCGACGGCGACTGAGTTCGACCTCGCGGTTCACGCTCACCCGGCCGAGAACGGGCTCGGTGGCGCCTACCACCCGTACAACGAAGCGTTCGACTACTATTTGGTCGGGAGCGCGACCCCCAGGGTCCGACTCGGGGCAGAGGAACTTGCCGAGTTCTTCGCACGAGACAACGAACCGGTGTTCATCGCTCCCGACGACACCAACTGTCCGGAACTTTACTGGACCAGAACGCTCGCAGAACAGATAACTAGTTCCCGATAGGCGAGCGTCGCTCAGGGGCCACCGGTACTGCCGCCCGTGCCCGCCGCCACCAGCCCGACCTGGGCCAGCAGTACCAGCGTGAACAGCACGCCCATCATCCGCGGGTGGTCGTACAGGAACTGCGCCATGCGCGAGTCGGTCTGTCTGTCGGACATCGCGTGTTCGGTTCCGGTGCGATTTATTATAAATTTAACTTAAATATACGTATATAAAAGGTCAGTAAGGATGTCGTCGAGGGGGGTCACAACAGCCTGCGGAACAGTTCCTCGGCGGTGAGTTCCTCGTGGAGGGCGTCGAGGAGGTCGTCGGCGGCGGCGCGCCAGTCCTCCCGCTCCCCGGCCGCAGCCCCCCGGACGGCGCCGATGTAGGCTCGCTGGACGGCGACC
>CAYODS010000039.1:0-22298 GCA_964402765.1 uncultured Halobacteriales archaeon | reverse complement strand
GCCTGTGGAGACTGCGCTCCCTGTGGACACTGCGGTTGTGTCTGCAAAGCGCGTCTTGGAAGCAGGAAGTCGTTCGAAAGGCGGAGCCTTTCGTGATCACGAAAATCTCCGATTTTCGGACGACCCCACCCTCAGCGAGCGTAGCGAGGCGCAACGCGCCTCGGACCATTCGAGCGGGCAAAGCCCGCGAGAAGACGTCAGCGCGAGCAGGGTGGGGTAGTTCACTCACCCAGCCTGAAGATCTCGAAGTCACCTCGGCGTGGGGGGTAGACCGTGTCGACGGGATTGTCGAGAGCCTCGGTATTGTGCTCCAGTTTCGCCCGATGAGGGTCGTACCGATGTCGACCGTTCCCATCAGCAGGCCACCAATCCAAGTACAGGAACACTCGCCGGGATACCCCGCTGGGGCTCGAACGTCGGTTGCTCCTTTCGAGGGTGCGTAGAGATTTTACTGTCAACCGGGGTGAGAGCTAATCCCGTCACCTGATCGCGACCAGGTCCTCTGCCAGCCGCCCATTCGTGTCGTGGATGAGCAGTAGGCCGGGCGCGGTCAGCACCGGCGCATCGTCAGCTTCCTCGAAGCCAGCGTCCACACAGCCCGGTAACTGCACCTGATACCCGTTGCCGGCAACCTCGACCGTCGCTCGGCCACCCTGGTACACGCTGCCCGTGTCTCGGGCCGCCGGAGCCACCAGGTTCGCTCTCGTCTCGCTGGCGACCCGCTCACCGTCAACGACTAACAGCAACCCGTCGACGCCGAACACGTACACCGATGCCCGTGGGGCAGGGTCACCGAGCGAGTCCTTCTCGGCCAGGCCAGCATCTCGCGCCGCCTGCGGCACCTGCGGTGCGAGGCCCCCACCCGAGCGTTTCGTCTGACTGGCCACGCAGGTCGGCAGGTACTACTGACACGGGTTCGTATCGACGGCTCACGGCGGGGCCCGGGAGTTGCTGACTCGGGTCAGGAACACGACTCACGTTGACAGCGGTGCTAAAGAGCATGAAGATCACTCACGCCCGGAACTCGGTAGATACAGGAGAGCGGTATCGCCCGCCTCTATTTCGAGCGGGGTGGGTCACGGGGACGATGAAAACACCCGAGGCAGAATCGATCTACAGCCACGGTGGGAGCGAGCCTCGACCACCCAGGCATCCGTTACAGGGTCCGGAGAGTGGGTCGTGCCGTCGAAGAGTCCCAGCGTCAGCCGCGGTCAAATCGCGCCACGAGAACGGGATACCCGGGCTACCGTAGACGGTTGTGCGTGCTCTCTACAACGACCAGAACACAGATAATATTGTGCTACTAATGCACTACTATGCTGACACAGATAGCCGTACTGGACGCCTCGGTGGGAGACACGCCAGCGGAACGGAACCTCACGAGAGAACTCACCGCCGTCGACGCGGACGTGGAGGTGACGACGTACAAGGTGAGTGACGGTGAGATGCCCCCGGCTGCGACGGGCGAAGCCCGACGGTACGACGGCGTCGTAGTGAGTGGCTCGCAGACGTCGGTGTACGACGACGAGCCCTGGATCCACGAACTGACGGCGTGGGCCCGGGCGGCTCACCGTGCGGACATCCCGCTGCTCGGAGTCTGCTGGGGGCACCAGTTCCTCGCACAGGCACTCGGGGGACGCGTCGTCGACATGGGTGAACACGAGCTCGGCTACCGCACGGTCGAGCGCGTCGGCGACGACTCGCTGTTCGCCGGGCTCCCTGGGACGTTCGCGGCGTTCCAGACCCACTCCGACCGCGTGGCCGAGCTCCCGCCCGGGGCGACCGAACTCGCGCGCAACGAGTACGGACTCCAGGCGTTCCGGCTCGGCTCCACGTACGGCGTCCAGTTCCACCCCGAGTACGACCGCGAGACGGCCGAATGGGTGATCGACGCTAAGGACCTCTCGCCGGACCGCTCGCGCGAGGTTCGGGGGACGCTCACCGAGCGGAACGTCACCGCCGCTCGCGAGGCCACCCGGGTCTTCGAGAACTTCGTCGCAATCGTCAGCGGGCACGCCCGCGGGTCGGCACGCGACCGGGCCCAGCAGCCGTCCGATTGGGGCTCCGAGAGCGAGGTGTACTGGCCTGGCCCGACGGCACGGTAGCAAGCGCCCCTGGCGCGCGTGAGGACGGCTGGATAGACACGGTACTCCCCTGGCAGGGTACCGAGACCGAGACGCGATATCACCGGGCGGGGCGACAGGGGGTAGCGATGCCGGCAGAATAGACAGATCGAGGGGGTGACCGTGGCCGCCAGGTCCTGGTCAGGTGTAGTCCTCGATCAGCGCCGTCAGCTGGTCCTCGCCGCGAACGCCGACGATCCGCTCGACGGGATCGCCGTCGGCGAACAGCACCATCGTCGGGACACCACGGACACCGTACTCGCCGGCGAGGCCCTGGTGGTGGTCCACGTCGACCTTCGCGACCGTCGCCGGGGTGTTCGCCGCCACGCGCTCGACGATCGGCTCCAGTTGCCTGCAGGGTCCACACCAGTCCGCGTAGAAGTCCGCCAGCACGACGCCGTCCCCTGTGAGGTCGGCGAAGTGAGCCTGGTCCTCGACGTGGACCGGCTCGTCGGGCGTTCCGTCGGACGTCGACTCCGCGGCGCCGTCGCCGCTCGCCTGTCGCCGCAGTCGGTCGCGTTTCTGCGCTCGGATCTCCTCGACCTCGTCTGTGTCGCTCATCCATCGCCTCGTACTGGCTCGATCCGCTTAATAGTTTTGCAAATTTCACCCACTACTGCTGTATCCCCGTGCCGCGCCCACCGGACACACACTGCGACATGACGGAGCCTTAAACCGCTCTCTCTTCGTATTTATCGGCGTTGAGCCGAGACGAGCACGGTCCATCGGCGGAGCACAGGACATAAGTCCGTCCACAATATTGTATCAAATACGCATGTCTGGTGTTGCGATAGTCGGCGGTGGCCCGACCGGCCTGAGCGCGGCGGTCTACACGGCGCGGGCGGACCGCCGGACACTGGTGTTCGACGACGGCGGTGGGACGACCAGGGACGTCGACGTGATGGAGAACGTCTACGGTTTTCCAGAGGGCGTGACTGGGCCGGAACTCGTCGAACTCGGCCAGCGCCACGCCCGGAAGTACGGCGCCGAGATCGTCGAGGAGGAGGTCGTCCGCGTCGAGACCGACGGCGACCGCTATCGCGTCGAGACGACCGCCGGCGAGTACCTCGTCGACGGCGTGATCCTGGCCACGGGTGCGACCTACGAGCGCCCGGCGATCGCCGACGTCGAGCGGTTCGAGGGCCGGGGCGTCTCGTACTGCGTCGAGTGTGACGCCTACTTCTACCGGGACAGCCCGGTGGCGGTCGTCGGCAGCGAGAACTACGCCGCCACGGAGGCGCTGATGCTGCTTGACTACACGGACGACGTCGTGATGCTGACGAACGGATCGGAGATCGCCGTCGACGACGAACTCGTCGACAGGCTGGCGGAGTCGGGGATCCCCGTCAGGACCGACCGCCTCGACCGGCTCGAGGGCGATGCGGTCCTCGATGCGGTCGTCACACGCGACGGCAACCGGATCCCGGTCGAGGGGCTGTTCGTCGCGCTCGGCACCGCCGGCGGGACTGACATCGCCGAGATGCTCGGCGTCCCCGTCGAGGGCGACGCGATCGTGACCGACCGCGACCAGTCCACCACCGTCGAGCGGGTGTACGCCGCCGGCGACGTCACTGGCGGCCACCAGCAGATCGCCACCTCCGTCGGCGAGGGCGCCCGCGCCGCGATCAACCTCCTCGAGGAGCTGCGCGGCGCCGACTACGTCGACTACAAGAAACTGGAGTCGGGTCCCGCCTGACAGCGAGCCCGACGTCCAGGCCCGGGGCCCCGCTCTCCGGCCGCACGTCCCACCCTCGGTGACACGCGTCCGTCCTGCCCCCCGACGACAGGCGAGTAGTTCCCCGTGCTCCCGGACACGCCCGGACCGCTCCCCCACGACGATATTGTCCAACCGAAACATTATTACCGACATGGCACGTACGACGCGTATGAGGACAAACGTCGGAGACACGGACAAGCTCACTCGCACCGCCGTCGGCGCCATCGCCGGAGCGGTATCACTCGCCATCCTCGCCGAGGCGGTGTCGCTGCCTGCGGTGCTCGGACTCGCGGCCGCGGTCCTGCTCGTGACCAGCTACACCGGTGTCTGTCCCCTCTACTCTATGCTCGGGGTCGACACCTGCTCAGTGGGGAACTGAACGGACCGGCAACACACCGCCGGACGCGGTGCCTAACGCCGCGTCACGCGAAAATCGTGCTGTCTACACTTCTCTCGACCCCGTACTCGGAGGGGACTGTCTGCCGGTCGGCCACCGGTGGTCGGCGCGACTCGCGAGACAAGGACCTCGCAGTCCGCGGGACACCGAGTCGCGTTCGCGTCGGTGGACGTGTCACACGGCGACCGATGTAGCGTCCGGCCGGACTGCCCGACTGCCGGGGCCGCTCACGTCCATCGTCCGCGCCGTCTCCTGTCCGTCTGTATTGCACAAAGACTAGGACCACTCTCAGCGGGCGACCCTCGACCAGAGCGAGCTTCCTGTGGGCCGCCTCTGTGACGACTCCCGAAAGTATTATTGTATAATGCGTACAATACTAATGCGCATGACGGCACGGAGCGAGCACGGCGACTGGCGGCAACGGATCGAGGAAGAGCGCGTGGCAAAGCGGGAGTACCTGCGGGAGTCACACCGGTCACCGTTGCCGCCGGAGATGCGTGGCGAGGCGTTCCCGGGGCTGGAGTACTACGATCCCGACCCCTCGTACCGGTTCGTGTTGCCGCTGCACGAGCACGAGGACAGGGAGCGAGTGACCGTCGAGACCACCGCCGACGGCGAGCAGACGTACCGCCGGTGGGGCGAGTTCCACCCCGAGATCGACGGCGAGACGTACACTCTCCAGGCGTACCGCCCGGACGCCGACGCCGACCGGTTCTGGGTGCCGTTCCGCGACGACACGAACGGCGAGGAGACCTACGGCGCGGGCCGGTACCTCGACCTCGAACCCGACACCCACCGCGCCGACGACGGCTGGGTGCTCGACTTCAACGAGGCGTACAACCCGACGTGTGCGTACAACTACGCATACGAGTGCCCGCTGATACCGATGGAGAACTGGCTGGACACCCGGATCGAGGCCGGCGAGCGGGACTTCCCCGCCGAGCCCGCCGACCCCCACGGTCACCACGACCACGAGCACTGACTCTCCACGCGTACGTCCACACCCCTAATATTGTGGCTTACTCGCAAGATTATTGACGGGCGGGGGCGTAGACGGGGTACGATGATCCACGACGTCAGGCGAACGGCCGCCGTCGGGACGCCCGGAGTGTGTCGGCGCCCTCCAGGGGGAACAGCATGACGACGCCGACCGAACTGCGGCGCTCGGTCCCGGGTCTGGCGGACGGCGTGTACATGAACTTCGGCGCGCACGGTCCCAGCCCGCGGCCCGTCGTCGAGGCCGCCGAGGACTTTCTGGAGTACCACGAGTACCAGGTGCCGACCACCGAGGACCCATACGGCGTTGCCTTCCAGGAGTACGACCGCACCCGGGAGCGCCTGGCGGCGTTTCTCGGTGCCGAGCCGGACGAGGTGGCACTCACCGAGAGCACCACCGCCGGGATCAACGCGATAGCGACCGCACTGGACTGGGAGCCCGGCGACGTCGTGGTGCGGACCGATCTCGAACACCCCGCCGGCGTCCTGCCCTGGCAGCGCCTCGAGCGGGAGGGCGTCGAGGTGCGGGAACTCTCGACGACGGCTGGCAGGGTCGACGAGTCGGAGTTCGCGGCCGCAGTCGAGGACGCCAAGCTGGTCTGTTTCAGCGCGCTCACCTGGACTCACGGCACGCGACTCCCGGTGTCGGACCTGGTGAGCGTGGCCCAGGAGACGGGGACGTTCACGCTCGTCGACGCGGTCCAGGTACCCGGCCAGGTGCCGCTTGACGTCACCGAGTGGGGGGCCGACGCCGTCGCCGCCGCGGGACACAAGTGGCTGCTCGGCCCGTGGGGCGGCGGGTTCCTGTACGTCGACCGCGCGGTCGCCGACTCGCTGGCGCCCCGCACGGTCGGCTACCGCGGCGTCGAGGCGCCCAACGCCGACGAGTTCGAGTACGCCGCCGGGGCCCGCCGGTTCGAGGTGGGTTCGGCCAGCCCGGCCCCACACGCCGCGTTGCGAAAGGCGGTCGACCTGGTCGACGACGTGGGCGTCGAGCGGATCCAGGAGCGGATCGCGGGCCTCGCCGGCCGCCTCGCGGCGGGGGTCCCGGACGACCGGCTGCTGTCGCCCGCGGACCCGGAGTCCGGGCTGGTCAGCGTCGCCGTCGACGACCCGGCGGCGACCGTCGAGCGCCTCGCCGAGGAGGGGATCGTCGTCAGGTCGCTGCCCGACCCGGCGGCGGTCCGGGCGTCCGTCCACGCGGTCAACACCGAGGCGGAGGTCGACCGCCTCGTCGACGCCCTCGCGGAGGAGTGGTGAATCGCCCCGCCGCGGTCGGGTGCGTCGCTCCCAGCCGGGGTACGCGGGCACCGGGAGGCACGGCGCTCGGTGCTCGGTGTCGAGGGCCTACACGAGCAACTGGACGTCGGCCTCGGCCATGTCCTGGATGGCGGTGGCCGCGCCGACGCCGGTCGTGACGCCGTCGTAGAAGTCGTCCTCGTCGTAGTCCATCAGCTCGATCGTCATCTGGCAGGCCTGGAACTCGACGCCCATGTCGAGTGAGGTCTCGATGAGTTCCTCGACCGTCGCGGTGTCGTTGTCCTCGATGCGGCGCTCCATCATCGTCGTCGTCAGCCGGTCCATCCCGGGGAGTGCGCCGACGACGTTCGGCACGCCCATGTTCGGGTTGCCGACCGCGCTCAGCTTGAGGTCCTTCGAGCGCTCCTCGTGGAGCACGTCCAGCCCCCAGAAGGTGTGAAAGACCGTCACCTCGTAGCCGAACGCGGCGGCGGTACTGGCGAGGATCAGCGGCGGGTACGCCATGTCCAGGGTGCCCTTTGTCGAGATTATCGACACCTTCTGGACGTCGTCGGTGTCGTCCTCGACGGCCGCGAGTTGCTCCTCCAGTTCGGCGACGCGGGCGGCCAACTCGGCCCGCGAGGGGGCGTCCTCGGCCGCCGGGGTGTCCGTGCTCATCTCAACCCGTCTTCTCCACGTAGTGGCGGTACACGTCGCCCTCCTCCGTCTGGTCCAGCAACTCGACGCCGTCCGTGTTCGCCGCCCAGCCGTCGATGTCGCTGAGACTGCCGGCGTCGGTGGCGACGACCTCGAGCACCGCGCCGGGGTCGAGGTCGTCGACCGCAGACTTCGTCTTGACCACCGGCATCGGGCACGATTCCCCCTGCACGTCCAGTCGGTCCGTGATGTCGAACTCCACGCTCATATGTCTGTGTGTGCTCCGCATCTGTCTTGGAGCTACTGTACAATTCTAATCAGTGGACAAAAATGTGTTGATACTTCAAGAGCCCCAGATTCAGGGGTGTGAAATCACGATGGTCCGGTCGGCGCCCACTGATCGCCCCCGTGGAAATGTGTGTATTGCGGACTTCTATACGAACACTTTTGTGTACGCCCCCGATAGCGTGGGCCGAGCGACATGGATCCCGACGACTTCCCGACGCCGGACGTGGCCGTCGAGGCCGTGCGTCCCGAGACGCTGCGTGACCGCATCGACGCCGGCGAGAACACCACCCTGCTCGACGTGCGGATGGCCGCCGAGTACGACGAGTGGCACATCCAGGGCGACACCGTCGAGTCGATCAACGTCCCGTATTACGGCTTCCTCGACGACGAGATCGACCCCGACGCTCTCGCGCAGGTGCCCGAGGACCACACCGTGACCGTCGTGTGCGCGAAGGGTGGCGCCAGCGAGTACGTGGCCGGCCGACTGACCGAGCACGGCTACGACGTCGAACACCTGGCGGAGGGGATGGACGGCTGGGCGCGCGTGTACGACGCCGTGACGGTGACCGGCTACGAGGGCGGCGGTACGCTCCTGCAGTACCAGCGTCCCTCCTCTGGCTGTCTCGGGTACCTGCTGTACGACGGCGACGAGGCTGCGGTCATCGACCCGCTGCGAGCGTTCACCGACCGCTACCTCGACGACGCCGACCGTCTCGGCGTCGACCTGCAGTACGCGCTCGACACCCACGTCCACGCCGACCACCTCTCCGGCGTGCGCGACCTGGACGCGGCCGGCGTCGAGGGCGTGATCCCCGCCGCGGCGGTCGACCGCGGGATCACCTACGCCGACGAACTGACCACGGCGGCCGACGGCGACACGTTCACCGTCGGCGACACGACGATCGAGGCCGTCCACACACCCGGCCACACGACGGGGATGACCTCCTACCTCGTGGACGGGGCCTTTCTGGCGACCGGCGACGGGCTGTTCGTCGAGAGCGACGAGGGCGCTCCCGACGCCGCCCGCGCGCTGTACGACTCCCTGCAGGACCGGGTCCTCCCGCTGGGCGACGACGTGCTCGTCGGCGGCGCCCACACCAGCGACGCCGCCGAACCGGCCGCCGACGGCACCTACACCGCCACGCTCGGCGACCTGCGCGCGGAGATGGACGCCCTCTCGATGGACCGCGAGTCCTTCGTCGAGCTGGTGCTCGCTGACATGCCGCCCCGCCCGGCCAACTACGAGGACATCATCGCGACCAACCTCGGGCAGACGGCGGTCGACGACGATGAGGCCTTCTCGCTCGAACTGGGGCCGAACAACTGTGCCGCCAGCCAGAACTCCCTGGCGGGCGACTGACCGATGCCCGACCCCCTGGCGCTCCAGTTCGCTGCCGACCTCTTTCCCAACGGCGTCAGCCGCTACGCCGTCGGGGGCCTGCTCGTCGGCCTCGGCGTGACGGTCGTCTACCTCGGCACCGGGATCAGCGCCGGCGCCAGCACCTTCCTCGAGTCGACGCTGTCGTACGTCTCCGGGCAGTCGCGGTTCCAACGGTACGTCGCCTCGCGGGACTGGCGGGTCGTGTTCACGCTGGGGATCGTCCTCGGGGCGGCGGTGTACGCCGTCGTCTTCCAGGGCGGCGCCTGGACCACCGACGTCCAGCCGTGGCGGCTCGCGGTCGGCGGCGTGCTCGTCGGCGTCGGCACCCGGGTCGGCAAGGGGTGTACCTCCGGCCACGGCGTCTGTGGCGTCGGCTCGGCCTCGCGGACCTCGCTGGTCGGCGTGGCCACGTTCCTGCTGGTGGCCGTCGTCGTCGCGCAGGTCGTCGCCCTCGCGGGGGTGAGCCCCTGATGGCCGCGACCGAGCGACACCCGCTGTTCGTCCCACTGGTGCTCGTCGGCGGCCTGGTCTTCGGGTTCGGGCTGGCGTACAGCCACATGGCACGCCCGGAGGTCGTGCTCGACTTCCTGCAGTTCGAGGACCTCGGACTGCTGTTCGTGATGTTCGGCGGCGCCGCCGTCACCGGCGCGACCTACGCCCTGGCGCCCCGCCTGCTCGACGGCGCCGTCCTGACCGGCGACGCCTTCGAGCGCCGGCTGAAGTCGTTCGACCGGAACGTCCTGGTCGGCGGCGCGGTGTTCGGCGCGGGGTGGGGCCTCTCGGGCGTGTGTCCCGGGTCGGCCTACGCCAGCCTGGGGGTGGGCAACGTCGCCATCCTCTGGGCGGTCGGCGGGATGTTCCTGGGGGCGTACCTCCAGGGCTACTGGCGCAGTCGCTCGACCGACGCGGGCGCCGGCGTCCCCGCGGACTGAAACTCACCGCCCCCACCACAATGCTCCTCGAGACGCTCGTGTTGTTCCTGGTCGCCGGGGCCACGAGCCTGTTCATGGCGTGGGTCATCGGCGCCGGGTCAAGCGGGGCGACGCCGTTCGCCCCGGCGGTGGGGGCCTCCGCCATCTCGACGATGCGGGCCGCTCTCATCGTCGGCGCGCTGGGGTTCGCCGGCGCCGTGACCCAGGGTGCGAACGTCTCCGAGACCGTCGGTCGCGGGCTGGTCCACGGCGTCGAACTGCCGGCGACCGGCGTGATCCTCGTCCTGCTGGTGGGGGCGGGGCTGATGGCGGTCGGCATCGTGACGGGATACCCGATCGCGACCGCGTTCACGGTGACGGGTGCCGTCGTCGGCGTCGGCCTCGCACTGGGGGGGTCGCCCGCCTGGGGGACCTACGCCACGGTGGGCGCGGTGTGGGTGCTGACGCCGCTGGTCGGCGGCGGCATCGCCTACGGGATCGCGAGCCAGTTACCCCGGCCGGGCGTGCCCGAGGAGTACAGCGTGGCACTCCTGGCTGGCCTCGTGGCCGCGGTGGTCGCGAACGTCGAGTTCGTCGGCCTGGGGCCCGGGGGGGCGCCGGGGTCGGTGGTGGGCCTCGCGGGGCGGGTGCTGGGTGCCGGCCTGCCGGTGACCGTCGCCGTCACCGTGGGGGTCGCGGGCGCGGTCGCCCGGGTCGTCTCCTGGGACGTGCGCCGGGACGAGGACGGCGGCCTCAGGCACACCCTGCTCGCCCTCGGCGGGCTGGTGGCCTTCTCCGCGGGCGGGAGCCAGGTCGGCCTCGCGGTCGGCCCGCTGTTGCCGCTGTTCGACGAGGTCGGCGCCGTCTCGCGAGTGACGGTCCTGGCTGGCGGCGGCCTCGGGGTGCTCGTCGGCTCCTGGACCGGCGCCCCGCGGATGATCAAGTCCCTCGCCCAAGACTACTCCTCGCTGGGGCCGCGCCGTGCGATCGCCGCGCTCGTCCCCTCCTTTCTGATCGCCCAGGTCGCCGTCCTGCTTGGCGTCCCGGTGTCGTTCAACGAGATCGTGGTCAGCGCGATCGTCGGCAGCGGAGCGGCGGTCGGCGGCAGCACGGTGTCCTCGCGGAAGGTACTCGTGACCGTCGGCGCCTGGGCCGGGTCGCTCGTGCTCGCGTTCGTGGTCGGCTTCGTCGGCACCAGCCTCCTGCCGGTCGGCTGACGCCTCCGGGCCACCACACACCCCCGGACCGCCGGCGCCGGGCCCCACGCAGTTGTGCACTGGGGACACAACTCTTTTCTCCGCACGGCGCTAACCTCGGTCACGATGCCGGACTCGGTGGTCGAACAACTACGGCGAGACATGCAGTGTGAGAGCCTGCTCGAGTGCTTTCACGGGCTGACCGAACTCGACCGGGAGGTGTTCCGGACCGTCGTCGAGAGCGAGGAGCCGCTGACCGTCGACGCGATCGGCGAGACGGTTGACCGCGAGCGGTCGACCGCGTACCGCTCCGTCCAGCGCCTGCTCGATGCCGGGCTGCTCCAGAAGGAGCAGGTGAACTACGAGGACGGCGGCTACTACCACGTGTACCGGGCGACGCCGGCCGACCAGATCGTCGACGACATGCAGCGACTGCTGAACGACTGGTACGCCCAGATGGGCCAGCTCATCCGCGAGTTCGACGAGAAGTACGAGGGCACCGCCGACTCCATCCCCTCCGTCGAGAACTGACCCCGGGTCCGGTCAGGTCGCGAGCAGGTCTCGCAGCGAGCGGTTCTCGCCGACGACGTCGCGCCGGTAGTGCATGTACAGCGCCCCGAGCGGCGGCTGCAGCAGGTACGACAGCGCGACCGGCAACACCGCCTCGGCCGGCGGGAATCCCGGCGTGACCACCAGTGCCAGCGCGATGGAGAGGTTGCGCATGCTCGTCGCGTAAACGACTGCCACCGCCCGTGGCGGCGTCAGCAGCGTCCGCCCGACCAGGGCGCCGCTCCCGAGGACGACGGCGTAAAACGCCAGAAGCGGCACGACCACGCTCGCGGAGGCCAGCGGGTCGGCGAGCACGCTCGTCGACCGCATCGCCATCGCGACGAACACGATGAGCACGACGCCGACGGAACTCACCCCGCCCAGCAGCGGCTTCATCCGCTCGAAGGTCCGCGTCCCGTGGCGGGCGAGCGACAGCCGCCGCGTGACCGCGCCGGCGACCATCGGCGCCGCGACGACGACGCCCAACTGGCGGTACAGCGCGGTCGCGTCGACGGGGACCTCGCCCGGCACGAGCACGGAGAGGTACGCCGGCAACAGCACCACGGCGACGACGAGGTTGACCGCCATCGCCACCAGCGCCCCCTCCAGGTCGCCGTCGGCGAGCCCCGTCCAGGCGGCGGTCATCCCCGAGGTTGGCACCAGCGCGACGAGATACAGCCCCACGGCGTACGAGGGGTCGCCCGCGAAGAACACCCGGGCGATCCCGACCGCCACCAGCGGCACCAGCCCGAAGTTCACCAGCAGCGTCGTCCCGACGGTGCCGGCGTGCCGGCGGACGTTGGCCACCTCCCACAGGTCGATACTGATCATCATCGGGTAGATCATCACGAACAGCACCGGCAACACCGCCGCGCGGAGCAGGGTTCGCGTCCCCGCCCCGACGACCTGGCCCGCGACCAGCCCCGCCACCAGGGCGCCGACCACCGCCCAGATGAGGTTCTGTTTCACCGCGAGCAGTCCGCGCCGGATCACCGGCAACCACCCCCGGGACGGGCCGTCGCGACGGCACTCCCTCGCAGACTCGTCGGTCGCAGCATAGTATTGTGGATATGGTGAACTCCGTAAGTCGTTCTCCCTCAGTACCGGGGGGTCGGGCCACCCACCTCGCGCGTCGCCCGCCGGGCGCCGGATTCAGAGCCTCCGGCCGCCCACGACGCCGCGATCCTCGACCCGACGCCCCGGACGACAGATTGAAGCGTCGAGAATAGTATTGTAAAATATGAGCAATACTAATCAGTCCGGCGACGCGGCCATCGTGGACCGGGCGGACTCCGTCGACGACCGGCGGTCGTGGGCGACGGCGCTCGGCGCCGGTGCGCTCGTGGCCTTCGCGGCCGTGCTGGCGGTGGGGTACGTCACGGGCCGGGACACGCTGCTCGGGATCGTCTCGGTGGGCTTTCTGGCGATGGTCGCCGGGGTCGGGCTCCAGCGGTACGGGCGACTGCACACCACCAGGCGGCGCCTGTGGGCCGGCGGGCTCGCCAGCGGCGCGATGCTCGCGAGTGCGGCCGCCTTTCTGGCGCCGAAGGCGATCGGCCAGCACCCGCAGGTCGGCGGGTTCGCGGTCGCCGCAGGCTACCTGCTGGGGTACGCCGGTCACGAGCTGGGTCACCTGGTCGGGCACCGCGACCTGCCAGTCAACGCGACGGTGTCCGAACTGACGCTGCACGCCGCCGCCGCGGGCACCATCATGGGCGTCGTCTACGGCAGTCTCCCGTCGCTGACGTCTCTGTTCGGCTACGCCGTCGTCGCCCACAAGCTGCCCGCCGGGTTCGGCGGGGCGGCCGCGCTCGACCGCGACGGACTCCCCCACGTGACGATGGCACTGCCGGCCGCCGCCGTCGGGCTGACGGCCATCCCGGCGGCGCTGGTGACGCCCGCCCTCGGTCCCGTGGTGAAGGCGGTGCTGTACGGCGTCTCCACCGGGGTGTTCGCCCACGTCGCGCTCGACATGCTCCCCGAGTGCTCTGGCGGCTCCGATCACGGGCACGGCCCGGTCGCCTGCGGCCCGGCGGCCGACCGCATGCGCCACCACGCCGTCGCCAGCACCGTCACCGGCACCCTGGCCGTGTTCCTGGCCTGGCTCGCCGTCGCCGCCTGATCCCGAGCGAGCATTTTTGTGCGATCAGTACAATATTGTGGCCGGCCATGGACTCCGACACCACGGCACCGGCGCTGCGACCCGAGGAACTGGGCGAGCGCGCGATAACCCTGCGGACGGACCACGAGCGCGCGCTGCGGGCGGTCGAGACGGCGTTCACCGACGTCGGGTTCACGCTCGTCGACGAGTTCTCGCCCGCGGAGCGGATCCGCCAGGCCACCGACGGGGACGTCGACGCCTACTCGGTACTCGGCCTGGGCGTCCCGGCTGCCGCCGAGCACGCGCTGGACGCCGCCGACCCACGGGTGGGGGCGCTGTTCCCGTGCCGGGTGGTCGTCAGGCAGGTCGAGCCCGGCGTCCAGGAGGTGTACTTCCTGAACACGATGCGGCTGGCGCGGTCGGTCGGCCTGGCGCCGGACGACGAGCGGTGGACGGCGCTGGTCGCACAGGTCGAGAGCCTGGTCGACGACGCCCTCGCCGCGCTCCGGCCGGACGTCGGGCAGTACTGACACACCCACTATAATACGGGAACTAAAACAGCGCCCGACACCGATCCACTTTTTTGGTCAGCCTAAAAATTGGCCGTCGGTCGCTCCGGCCCCAGAGTCATGGACGGTGTCACGAGTGGAACGGTCGCGGTCGCTCTCGACGCCTGGACGACCGTCGGGTCCTTCGTGGTCCTCTCGCTGGTGGTCGTGCGGCTGGTCGCCGGGGCCGTCGACGAGGAGCGCCTGCGGGACCTGTCCGGACGGCCGGTCGCGGCCCCCGTCGGCGGGGCGCTGCTGGGGGCGATCCCCGGGTGCGGCGGGGCGATAGCGGTCGTCTCGCTGTACGGGCACGGCACCGTCGGGTTCGGGGTACTGGTCGCGGCGCTGGTCGCGACCGCCGGCGACTCCGCGTTCGTCCTCCTGGCGGCCGACCCCCGCACCGCGGCGCTCACCTACGGCGTCGCCGTTCTCTCGGCCGTCCTCGCCGGCACGGCGGTGACCGCCGCCGGCCTCGACGGCCACCTCGACCGGTTCGGCCGGGGGGCGACGGGTGCCGTCGCCGACGGCGGGGCTCTCGCCCCCACCGCCGGCGGCCGGGCGGTCGGCCGCCCGGGCGACGCCGACGGCACCGTCCCCGCCTCGGTCGGCCTCGTCGCCTGGTGGCTGGCGGCGCTCGTGGGCGTCGGCGCCGGCCTCCACCGCGCCGTGACCGGGACCCTCCCGACGCCCGTCGCCGGCCGAGGGGCGGTCACGCTCCCCGTCGTGGCGGCGGTCGTCGGGGTTGGTCTCTCGGCGCTGCTGTACGCACTGCCCGACGGAGGGCGACGCGTCCTCCCCCACGACGGCGTCGGGGGGATCGCGGCCGAGACGGCGGCCGAGGCGAGTCGGGTCGTCGTCTGGGTGGTCGTCGCCTTCGGCGCCTTCCGGCTGGCGACGGCGACGGGCGTCGTCGGACCGGTCGCCGCTGGGGCTGGTGGGGGCGTGCCGGCGGCCGTCGGCGGCGCGCTGCTGGGAGCGGTCCCGGGGTGTGGCGTCCACGTCGCCCTCGTGACGGCCCATACCGAGGGGGCGGTGCCGCTCGCGGCCCTGGTGGCCAACGCCGTCAGCCAGGACGGCGACGCGCTGTTCGCGCTCCTCGCCGTCGACCGCGTGGCCGCCGTCGTCGCGACCGCGTACACGACCGCCGTCGCCGCCGCTGTCGGCCTCGTCGTCGCCGCACTCTGAGGACCTCCCGGACCGGCACGCGCCGAACAGACCGGACGTCCGACGGATTCAAGTCGCCCCGTTCGAAGACAGTATTGCAACATATGCACAATAACTGTTCGTCACAGATTCGTCTGGTCGCCGGTGGAGTCGTTCTCCTGACCGTCGCGCTCGGCGCGTTCGTCTCACGGAACTTCCTCGTTCCGGCCGGTTTCGTCGGGTTCATGCTGTTCCAGAGCGCGCTCACAGGTATCTGTCCAGCGGAGCTGCTACTGCCTGGCTGTCGGGAGTGACGGTCAATCTCTCACTCTAAAATTGCACAATACGCACAACATACAAGTGCCACCCACGGTTACGCCGGGGCGTGCAGTCGACACAGCCGAACTCAGCCAGATTAGAGATAGATTATGAGTGACGATAGCCGACTCTCGGACGGACTCGCACGGATCAGCCGGGCGTCCGCGAAGCGTCCCCGCGCGGTGATCGGGGTCGTGCTCGTGGTTCTCGCCGTGGCCGGCGTCGGGGCCGCCGGGCTGCAGATGAGCCTGGGGATGGAGCTGTACCTGAACGACGACTCCGAGACACTCGAGAACTGGAACGAGATCCAGTCCGACTTCGACAAGGGCAACGTGGTGTTCGTCACCCTGGAGACCGACGAGGGAACGAACCTGACCGACCCGGCGACCGCCCGGTCGGTCCGGACGCTGTACGAGACGTACTACGAGGAGGTCGACTCGGCGGCGCTGGTGACGAGCCCGGCCCACCCGATAATGGCCGGACCGGGCGGCGGGGAGATCCCCGACACCCGTGAGGAGGTGCTGTACTCGCTGAACTACTCGTTCAACGAACACCGCTCGAACATGGGGGTGATCTCGAATCTCTACCCGGGTATCCAGTCGACCGGGCAGTACCCGACAATCCCCGACGACATCGACCAGGAGGAGTTCCCGAAGCAGGTCTCCGACGGCGAGGCGATGTTCGAGGCCGGCGACGACACCGGCGTCGTCATCGTCCAGTACGGTGACGTCGAGATACCCGACGACGCCGAGGGTGACCTGTTCGGACTGCTCCCTCCGAGTGAGGACGAGATCGTCGAGCAGCAGGTCCGCGAGGCGACCGCCGGGACGGACCTCCCGGAGGGCACCGAGGTCACGGTCACCGGGACGCCCGTGTTCGAGGAGGCCGCCTTCGGGCTGATGTTACCGGAGATGATCCGGCTGTTCGCCGCCGCCTTCGCCATCATCCTCGTGCTGGTCGTGGCGGTCATGCGCGGCCGGCTCCGGCGGACCTGGCGAGTGGCGCTGCCGCTGTCCTCGACGCTCGCCACACTCGTGATGCTGCTCGGGATGATGGGCTTCGTCGGCTACGACTTCAACGCGGTCATGCTCGCGGTGCTGCCGGTCGCGATGGGGCTCGCGATCGACTACGGACTGCAGGTCCAGAGCCGGTACGTCGAGGAGCGCCAGCGCGGTCGCGAGCCGATCGACGCCGCCGAGATCGCCGCCCGGACGACGGGCCGGGCGCTCGCGATCGTCCTCGGGACCACCGTCATCGGGCTCGGGTCGCTGCTGGTCGCCGAGGTGCCGCCGGTCCGACAGTTCGGCGTCACCGTCGCGTTCAGCGTGCTGTCGGCGATGGTGCTGTCGGTCACGCTGCTGGTCGCCCTGCTCGTGACCTTCGACGACGACGCCACACCGCCGACGGAGGACCTCCGGGCCGACGGCACGGGCGGCGGGACCGACGCCGACGACCCGACCGGCCTCGAGCGGGTCTTTGACGGGCTCTCCCGGCTCGTTGCCGCCCGCTCGCTTTTGATCGTCGTGCTCGTCGGCTCTGCGGTCGCTGGCGGCGCGGCCGCCTACTCGCAGGTGGACACGAAGGAGGACATGCTCGACTACTGGCCGGACATCCAGGAGCGACAGGACATCCGTGACCTCGAGACGACGGTCCCGACGCCGAACATCAACTACGTGATCGTCGAGACCGACGACGCCTATACCTACGAGAACTTCCAGGACATCAGGGCGTTCCAGCGACAACTCGAACGTCACGAGGACATCGCCACGGTGATGAGCACGTCCCGGGCGATGGAGGTCGGCGCCGCTCACCCGCCCGCGTCCGGCCCCGCGACGGACAAGTTCCCCAACGAGTCCGAGTTCGACGACGCCCTGGCGCTGCGCACGCGGGTCGACCGCCCGCCACAGTTGGGGTTGACCCCCGAGGACCACCCCGACCGGATCATCGTCCAGGTGTTCATCCGGAACATCGAGGGCCAGGCCGAGCGCGAGGTGATCGACTACACGAAGCGGACCGCCGAGGAGGAACTGCCCGAGCGCATGGACAGCCGGGTGACCGGCGAGATGGTGCTCAACCGTAACGTCATCGAGAACGTCACCTCCGGGCTCACCCGGACGACACTCCTTAGCTTCGCCGCCGGGGCGGTGTTCCTGGCGCTGGCGCTGCGCTCCGGGCGGGAGTCCGTCCTGCTGGTGGCCAGCGTCTCCGGCAGCGCGCTGGCGCTGACCGCCGGGGGGATGTACCTCCTGGAAGTGCCCTGGAACCCGCTTACGGTGACGACGGCGGCGATCATCCTCGGTCTCGGGATCGACTACGCCGTCCACGTCTACGAGCGGTTCCGCGAGGAGGTCGTCGACGGCGCTGCCCCCGACCGCGCGATGCGCACCGCACTGGTCACAAAGTCACGGCCGGTGCTCGGCTCGGGCGCGACGACGATGCTCGGCTTCGGCGTGCTCGTCGTCTCCCAGTTCCCCGTGCTGTCGAACTTCGGGGTCGCGATCGCCCTCGCGATGGGGCTGGCGATGGTCACCGCCTTCGTGCTGCTGCCGGCGGTCGTGCTCCCGCTCGCTCGTCGGAGGGTGCTGCCCGCCAGCGGAGACTGGGACGGAGACTGATCCTCCGGGGTGACACTTCCCCGTCTCGAGACGGCACTCGAAGCGACCGGTGCACTGTACAGGTCCGCCTCGTCCCCCATCAACTGGCGAAGTGGTGAACGGCCGTGGCGGGACACGACCCGGGAATCACGACACCGATGAGCTCGTAGACGCCGACGAGTGCGGAACTGCCGCGGACGTCGCGCCGAAATCGACTGGAGTGCCGCCTGGAGCCGAGCGATCGCGTTCTCCGGGTCTCGCGTGCGGTCGAGGGTGCGCCTCAGGCCCGCTGAACCACAGCCACGAACGGCGGTGTATCCTCCTGTCGGCACTCGATACGCCCGCGCTTTTTCCGTAAGCGTGTATAGTTTGAGCGGGGCGGTGCCCTCGGGGACCGTGGCTGACGCCGACCGGATGACAAACACGTTCCAGTCGTCTGGTTTTCCAGGTTCAGACCGCTTTTCCGCCCCGCTACTGAGTGGGAGTGAACCGATTCACAATTCTATACCCCCTCCCCTCGACCGGGACGCTGCCAGAAATTCTCCGGGCGGACAGACTGTGGTCCACTCACTCGCTCGCGTACACCTGCCTGACCCGTTCGAGCAGCTCGTCGGTACTCTCCCAGGTCTACGCCCGGTCGACTCGCTCCATCGACAGTAGGTAGTGCGCGAACATTCCATCGTACGCCTCGTACTGCGCTTCCTCGCTGTCGTACACTCGGTAGAACGCACGGCTCCGCTCTCGATACTCTGGCTGGTCGATGTAGCCCGCCTCCCAGGCGTGACCTCCCTTCGAGTGCTCGTGAACGCCAACGACGTGGTCGGCGTAGCTCACCAGCAGCTTGAACTTCGAGGTGAAGAACTCCGAGATGTCGTGGATCTCGTCCATCAGAAACGCCTCGACATCCTTCGCTGAGTCGCTCGGGGCCCCCTCGCTCGCCAGTTCGTCCCGAACGGCCTCCAGACGGTCCCGCTCCTCGTCACCGTAAGAGCCAAGACGAAGTACGCGGTCGAGTCGACGAACCGCCCGAGGTCCCCGTGCATGGCCGTCTGGATCGCCTCGAGTCGCTCAGGGGTGAGCGACTCCCCGGGCTGCTCACCCAGTCTGCCGACGACCGCGTCCACCCCCTCGTCATCGCTGTCGTCGTCGGAGTCGTCGTTCATGATCGCTGCGACACACGAAGGGCACCTAAGACTGCGGAAACAGCGGTGAATGTGGTGTGTGGAACGGCGTAGCGACCACTTCGGATATCACCGAAATGGTTATTCGACTTGGGCGTGAACGACTGAATGAGTGAGTGATTGATGTCGCTCCCAGATCCCGCCTCGGTCACGGCCGACGAGGGCCCGCCCGGTATCGATCCCATCGCAGCGTTTGGCGCCCTCGAGGACACCACCCGAGCGAACGTCATCGGGACGATCGTCGGTCACCCGAAGGGGGCACCCTCGAAAAAGGAGATCGAGTACTACAACCCCAGCGTGGCGTCGTCGACGCTGACCGGCCATCTGGACCGCCTCGAGGAGGTGGGACTCATCGAGGCAGTCGAACGGGAGCGAGAAGGGCTCGCTCGTGGAGAGCCGTACCGGTTCTTCCGCCTGACCGACGCCGCTCGCGAGCTGTTCGACCGCAACAACCTCTACGAGCCAGCGGCGTACCGGAGTCTGTTCGACGAGGTCGGGAAGACCGACGAGATACGGGCTGCCGAGCAGGTCGAGCGTCCGCCGCTAGACGACTGATACCTCGGGACCACCGTGGGCGAGAAGTCGTCCGAGAATAGTTCATGCGCCGTGCAGGCCCGGGCGAGTATCCCGGTTTACCAGTTCCTTCCAAAAACTCATCGACCGACAGCCCTACTAATACACACTCAATACACACTGAGTATGGAACGGAAGAACATCACGATACGGGAGGATCAGGCGGAGTGGGTCGCGGAGACGGATACGAACCTCTCCCAATTAGTGCAGGAGGCGATCGATGAGGCGATGGAACCGGACGAGGAGGAGCTGGCCGAGGCCTATCGTGCGAACGCTGGCGACGCCGCGGCCACCGCCGAGGAGTGGGCAGACGCCTCGGTAGAGGCCACCGACCACCTCGAGACACATCCCGATAGCCCGGACGCCCACGACGAATGAACCTCCGTCGTGGCGACATCGTTGACATCGACCTCGGTGGACCGACCGACGACGACACCCGTGGCGGAGAGGTCTACAAGACCCGTCCCGCCGTCGTCATTCAGAACGATACCGGGAACCGACACTCCCGCACGACGATAGTCGCCCCC
Source organism: uncultured Halobacteriales archaeon (assembly GCA_964402765.1). Lineage (GTDB taxonomy): Archaea > Halobacteriota > Halobacteria > Halobacteriales > SW-7-71-33 > SW-7-71-33. The sequence goes on along the minus strand of CAYODS010000039.1, from coordinate 1,859 downwards.
ATCTCGAAGGGCCACACCGGGTATCCGTTCCACGTGAACCTGCCGGGGACGATCGACGCACTGGATACCGACTCACACGTGCAACTGGAGCAGATACGGACCGTCGACGTAACCGCTCCCGTCGTCACCAACCGGGGGGAGGTCCCCGACGCCCTGATGACTGACATGGACGACGCGATACGAGTCTCTCTCGGGCTCGACGAGTGACAGGTACAGCGTCCCGTCGCCGGTCAGGGTGGCGCCGGCGCAGTATCCCCTGCCTCGTGCTCGAACGGGAGGTTGATCACCAGTTCGTCGAACCAGACGACCGGTCGTTTGCTCTGCCCGTCCTCCTCGAAGTAGATCACCCCGAGTCGGGCGGGCTGACTGAGTTCCTCGTAAGCGTTCTTGACCTCACGGTCGACGACACGGGCGGTTTCGTCGCCAACGAGAGCAGTCTCGGAGCGGTCACTCCGTTGTAGAGTCGAACAATCGAGCAACTGACCAACCGTCCTGCCTCTGTAATCAGCAACCGCTCACTCTCTTTGAGGAGCGCTCGGTTGCGGTCGGCCCCCGCCTTCTCGTTGTGTACCCTCCTCCTTCGCGATCGCTCTCTGCACTCTTCTGTGGGGTCGTAACCTGTGTCCCAGTGCACCGCCGAAGGTGCCCAGGGAGAGTGGCACGAGTATTCCCGCCAGGAGTGCTGTCTCAACCAAGTCCGGTCCAATAGAAATCGCTCCGGGAGTGAGCTGCAGCAGGTACCCCACCACCAACGCCATGGGATAGTAGCCAGCGGTCACAGCGGCACCTGCGGTAAGATCAGCTTTGAGAGTGTACTGCTCAAGTCGACTCGTCAGTACCGCTGTCGTTCCGGTGATCCCCCCCAGCATAGCTACCGCGCTCAGTGTGCGGCTCACCCCCTGAGAAAATACAGGAGCAGCTGTTGTGAACCTGGATTCATCTGCAGGGGCCTCATCTACGACTGGGACTCTCTCGTAGCCAATATTGATGATCTTAGATGGATCTCTGACGCCGTAATACGAGACATCGATCTGTGCTCCGTGAGTTGCGAGATACTTCCATCCCATCGCACGCCCGTAACCGATCTCGTGTTGGTAGACATACGATTCGTGCAGTAGACTCACGAGATATAACAGGGTGTACCCACCCAAGAAGCACAACACACCAGCTATGATTCCCCATCGCAGCCGCGAACGCGAGTAGACGTTGTTAAGCACACGTTCTTATTCACGGTTCACAAATAAAAATTTTCTTTCTTCTATCCCCAAATCCGAAGATACTGTACTACGGCCCGTGGTGACAGCGGGCCCTCAGGCTCGATGCGGAGGAGAGAACACAGTCAAACCGTGAGTTGCCAGATAAACCGCTCTGAGTCCGCTCTACGGCCCCTCCAGGGTTCAGAATGTCTCGAGAGAGGTGTCAGTCTGTGAGTTCAAGACATCGAGAGCGTCAGCCCCGGTCCACCCACATGGCGCAACCACCGAGTGTGCACCCGGACGGGCTGTGTCCTGTAGTAGTCCATGTCGAGCTGGTCAGCGGTGGCCGATTCGCTGGCGAGGCGAACCCAGTCGCGGTCCTAGCGGTCGTCGTCAGCGACGACGTACGCGACGCGTTGGCCCGGTGCCTTCGGCCGGTCACGCGCCTGGGCCCGTGGAGTGCCGCCACCGTGCGGGACTGCTGTTTGTACTGCTCGACTCGCCTGGAGACGCGTTTCTCCGTCGCCAGCGCCGCCGGCCCGACTTCGCCCGTCCGAAGCCGTGAGATGGCCGTCTGCAGGCGATCGATGACCGCCGACGGGTCACGCGTCTCGTCGAACACTCGGACCAGCGCCCGCTGCGTCTCGGCGACGAACGGTGGGG
>CAYODS010000038.1:0-22661 GCA_964402765.1 uncultured Halobacteriales archaeon | reverse complement strand
GCGACCGGCACCGTCGTCTGGCACCGCAAGCACCTCCGGCTCGCGGACCACCGGGCGCTGGCCCGGGCGGTCGCCGGGAGCGACGCCGTCTGTCCGCTGTTCGTGTTCGACCCGACGTTCTACGGCGAGGGCGGCCTGGCGTGTGACGCCCGGGTGCGCTTCCTGCACGAGGCGGTCGCCAGTCTCGACCGGCTGTACGCCGCCGCCCCGGCGCGGCCGGTCCTCGCGGACGCCCCCGAGTCGCGTGCCCGCCTCGCGGCGACGCCCGCCGCGCCGGACCCCGTCTCCCGCGAGGGGCGGCGAGCGGAGGACGGTGGCGACACCCCTGGCGCCGAGAGCGAGGACGGCGACGGCGACGGACACACGGGTGCGGCCCTCGCGCCCGCCGCAGAGCCCGGGCTGACGGTGGGGTTCGGCGACCCGGTGACGGTGCTGTCGCGGTTCGTCGACGCGGGCTGGTCGGTGCTGACGATGGCGACGCCGACCAGCCGGTACGGGAAGCGCCGCGACGAGCGGGTGCGCTCGGCGCTGGGTGACGCCGTCACGTACGTCTCCGGCGACGGGCTAATCCGCGACCAGGAGTGGCCCCGCACGGACTGGGCCGCCCACGTCGACGAGTGGCTCGGGGCCGACCAGCACACCCCCGAGTGGGAGGTTCACGACCCGGCGCTGGTGACCGTCGAGACCGGCGTCACGCCGCGTGCGGTGGACGACGCCTACGGGATCGCCCCGACGAAGCGGAGGGTGCCGACGGGCACACACCGGGCGGCGACCGCCCAGTTGGCGGCGTTCGTCGACCGGATCGAGGCCTACCCCGGCAACATCTCGGCGCCGGGTGACGCCCGCGAGGGCACCAGCGGACTGTCGCCGTACCTCAACTTCGGGCTGCTGTCGGTCCGGCAGGTCCACCAGCACGTCCACGACCACGCTCCCTCGTGTCGCGGCCGGGAGATGTTCACCAGCCGGCTGGTGTGGAACCTGCACTACAACCAGAAACTCGCCGACTGGCCGGGCTGGACCGACCGCGCGGTCAACCCCGCGCTGGAGGGGTTCAACGAGGACCGCCACGATCCCGCGCTGGTCGAGGCCTGGAAGCGCGGCGAGACGGGCTACCCGATGGTCGACGCCGCGATGCGGTGTCTCCGGGAGACCGGCTGGCTGAACTTCCGGATGCGGGCGATGTGTGCCTCCTTCTTCGCGCACGTCCTCCAGCAGCCGTGGTGGATCGGTGCCGACTGGTACCACCACCACCTGATCGACTCCGACGTGGGTATCAACTACACGCAGTGGCAGAGCCAGGCCGGCCTGATCGGCAAGCCCTCACAGCGGGTGTACAACCCCCGAAAGCAGGTGCGCGACCAGGACCCCGACGGCGAGTGGATCACCGAGTACGTCCCCGAACTCGCCGCCCTGCCCGCGGAGTTCCTCGACCGCCCCGAGCGGACACCGCTCGCCGTCCAGGAGGAGTGTGGCGTCCACGTCGGCGAGGACTACCCCCGTCCAGTCGTGGACTTCGAGGCCCGCCGCGAGGCGTTCTGGACCCGCTACGAGCGCGTCCACCCCGACGCCGCCCGCCTGCTCGCCCGCCCCGAGGTGGCGAAACGGGCCTCCTTCTCCGGCGGCTACGAGGCCGCGAGGGCCATCGCCCGCGAGCACGGCCGCGACGCCGGCGAGGCGACGGCCACGCAGACCTCGCTCACCGAGGCCATCGCGGACGACACCCCCGAGGACGAGCGCGACACGACGCGGACCGTCGACCCCGCCCCGGCGGACGACGCTCCCGTCACCACCGACGACGTGACGGTGCCGACAGGCGTCGGCGGTCGCGCCGGCGAACCCTCACCCGACGACAGCGAGGCGGTGGCCGACGACTCCGAGACCGGCGACGACACGGGGTCGGACTCCGACGACCCCCGACAGACCTCGATCGGTACCTTCGACTGACCCCGACCGGACGGCGGCGTGGCCGGTCGACTCCCCCGCGTGACCGGTGACCGGTGCCCCCTCACGGCGGGCCGGTCGACGGTCACGGCCGCCACGACCCGGCAGGTCAGCGTCGCGCTGTCGAACCCCCGCGACGAGCCGATCAGGGGCGTGCAGGCGTCGCTGTCGGCCGACGACGCCGGGATCACGATCACCGACGACGACACGGCCCCGGTCATCGGCGGCTCCGAGACGCGGACGCTCACCTTCGACGTCCGGGACGCCCCCGCTGTCTTTCTGCCCCAGAAGTGACGCTCTCGCCCTGGGTGCTCCTCTCGTCAGGACGCCCTCGCCGGTCACCACGATCGGCGACGCGCCGTAGACGGACAGTTCGAACGAACGACTCGCGGGTATCTGGACCAACTCAGCCGACCGTCCAGTCGTTCTCTGCCCTCCGGGCGATGTATCGATGGCAGCTCCGTATCACACCGCTCCGGGGGGCGTCTGCCGGGCACCGGCCGGTCGTCCGGGTCGTCGCTGCCGACAGCCTCTCAGAGCTCGGCTCGGCGAAATCGCAGGACGCCCAGCACGACGGGGACGACTCCCCAGCCGGCGAGCGCGAGCAGGGCGAGCTCTGCGGTGACGAACCACTCGGTGGCGCCAGCGGTGACCGGCGGGACGCCGCCGGCTCCGAGGCTGCCTGCGAGATGACTGTACGCGGTTCGTGGCCCGAGGAACTTGCTCGCGACCACCCAGCTGTCCGGCGCGACGAGTGCGCCTGGCCGGAAGCGGTAGAGCACGACCACGACCAGGTCGATCGCGACGGTATAAAACAGCGTCAGCCCGAGATAGGCGCCAAAGCCGGCGACGATGACCCGTCGTGAGGACGCAAGCGCCATCGACAGGCCACCGGCCACCCAGAGATAGACGAGGCCGTACACGGCCGCCAGAAGCACGAACGACAGATACCGGACGGCCTCGAAGTTGGGAAACGTGACCGCGACAGCCACACCGGCGAGGGCGGCGGCCCCCAGCAGTGTCCCCACGTACAGCACACTTCGGCCAAGCAGCGTCCCGAGTGCGAGTGCCGTCCGGGAGTGTGGCAGCGAGAGCGTGAGTACGGCAGTGCCGGACTCGCGCTCGCCGACGACGGTCTCGTAGCCGACGACGACGCCGACCAGCGGGACGAGCAGGCCGACGCCGGCGGCAAGCAGGTCGAGATAGCTCTCGAAGTCGGGAGCGTCCAGCGATACGAGCAGTCCGGCGAGCCCGCCGAACACGAGCAGGAAGCCGCCGGCGAGTGTCCAGGTGCCTCGCTCGCGGGTGACCCCTCGGAGGTCGTTGCGGGCGACGACCAGCACGCTCACAAGTCTCGCCTCCTGAAGCGCAGGATGCCGACGACCACCGGCACGACCACCCAGCCGACCAGCACCCCAACCGCGGCCCCACCGCCCAGATACCAGGGGTCGGCTCCGCCGGCCACAGAGCCTCCATCCGTGGCGACGAACGCCTCGAGTGCCCGCGTGTATGCCGCGCTCGGCTCGGCACCGTAGACGAACCGCGCCCAGTCCGGTAGCCGTTCGTCGGCCAGCCCCACCAGCTGCAGGGCGTCGAGGACGCTCCCTTCGAGTGACGGCCAGGCGACCACCAGCAGAAAGAACACGCCAAAGGTGAGTGCGGTCGCCCGGCGCAGCGAGGCCGTCAGTGTCGACAGCGCCAGCCCGACGTCAAGAAAGGCGAGCCCGTACAGCAGAGTGATCCCGAGATAGCCCGCCAACCTGCCGGGGGCGACGCTGCCGAAGGGGTACTCGACGAGTGCTCCTCCGAGGAGGACGCCGGTCCCCAGCGTGCAGACGAGTACCAGTCCGCGAGCGAGTGCCTTCCCGAGGACAACGTCGGTCCGTGAGTGTGGCAGCGACAGCGTGAGTGTGAGTTGACCGGTGGCCCGCTCGGCGACGACGGCACGGTAGCCCAGCAACAGTCCGTACAGCGGGAGGACAACGAGCGTGACGCCTCGGAGGAGGGCGTCGTACTCGACCATCGTGGGTGTACGGGTGGTCGTCGGAACGACGTAGCCCGCGAGTACGTACACCAGCCCGACGAGCCCGGTTCCGACGGTGACCGTACGACTGCCACGCAGGCCACGGAGCTCCTTGCGGGCGACGGTTCGTGGGAGTGGTGTCTCGGCCATCTCAGTCTGTCCCTCGCGCGTATTCGACGAACAGGTCCTCCAGCGTCGGCTCTTCGGTGGTGATATCAAGCACCTCGACGTCGGCGCCGTCGAGCGCGAGCAAGACGTCCATCTTCGTGCCCGGTGTACAGGCGACAACGAGTCGACTGTCCTCGAGAGTGACGCGGTCGACCCCCTCGATGTCGGCGACGGTGTCGACGGGAACGCTCTCGGGAGCGGCGACGGAGACACGCAGCTTCGTGTCGCCGCCAGCTCGCGCCCGGAGACCGTCGATGGTGTCGACGGCCGCGAGCGACCCCTGATACATGATGCCGACGCGGTCGGCAACGGCCTCGACCTGTTCGAGGATGTGACTCGAGAAGAAGACGGCGGCGCCGCGCTCGCTCTCGGTGAGGATGGTCTCACGCATGGCCTTCGCGCCGGCAGGGTCAAGCCCGGAGGTGGGCTCGTCCAGCACGAGCAGGTCGGGCTCGCCGGCGAGTGCCATCGCGAAGACGAGCCGCTGTGTCATCCCCTTCGAGTAGCCAGCGGCGTCGCGGTCGGCGGCCTCGGTGATGCCGACGCGGTCGAGCAGAGCTAGTGGTTCGCCCTCGACGCCCTTTGACTCCATGGCAAAACGAACGTGCTGGCGGCCAGTCTGGCCGGCGTAGACGCCGTACCCCTCGGGAAGGACACCCATGCGCTCGCGAACACGGACACCCCGTTCTCGGGTGTCCATCCCGAACACCTCGATCGACCCTGCCGAGGGACGGATGAGATCGAGCAGCATGTTAATAAGCGTCGACTTACCGGCGCCGTTGTGCCCGAGAAAGCCAAACACCTCTCCCTCCCGGACGGTGAGATCGACGCGGTCGACCGCGGTGAACGATCCGAACCGCTTGGTCACGTTATTGACCGCTATCGCCGGTGGCATGGATCGGGACCGCACCGCCTGTTAGACACCGTTTCCCCTGCGGTGAGTCGAGTGATCCCCCCACACGCGACGGGACGACGGCCGGTCCCCCCATGGCGGGGGTAAGGACGCCAGTCGGCTCGCTCGTCCCGACCGGCGTTTCCCTCGTCGCCGCCTCGTGACTGAACATTCTGTCAGTCGGCGGTACAGCCCTCCATGACATATACCTTTCTGCGTCGGGCCGTGTCGCCCGGCCCGCGAGCGCCGACGGACGCCGGACCGGTCTCCCGGGACGACGCGACGGCCCCGGTCAGGCCTCCTCGACATGCCCGCCGACGCGTTCGGCCCGACGGCGAACCGTCGTCGCCGCCGCCGGGAGCGCGACGACGGTCGCGGTCACGCCGTCGGCGTAGTCCACCGTCACAACGTGGGTGTGGTCGTGGAGCCAGGCGACCAGCGCGTGGGCGTCGTCCCCGTACGGGAGCCACAGCGAGAGCCGCGTCGTCGGCACCGCCTCGGTGACCCGCTCGCGCAGGGCCGCCGCCGTCCCGTGGGCGATGGTCACCCCCGCCGGGCGGTCGCCGTCGGCCGCCTCGCCGGAGCGGGACCACACCACCAGCGGCGACTCGGTGACCGACCGGAGGTCGCCGGCGACGCCGGTGTCCGACGCGACCGTACAGACGACGGCGTCGGCCCGCTCCAGGGCGGCGACCGCGCCGGGGACCGCCCGGCGGTACCACTCGGGCAGACCGGCGAGGACGGGCGGGACGGCGGTCACCGCGAGGGTCCCGGCGGCGACCGGGACCGACGCCGTCGTCGGCGTGCCGGGCGCGAGCGGGCCTGCGAGCGGCGCGGCGTCGGTGAGCACGCTCCAGGCCTCGCCGTCGGCGCCGAGCGCTCTCGTGAGGACGACCCGTGCGCCGGCGTCCCCGTGGCCGGCCGTCGCCCGCTCGCGTGCCGTCGCCGCCAGCTCGTCGTACGCGCCGTCGAGGCGGTCCCGTCGCCGGTCCAGGTCGGCGACCCGGTGCTCGTGGCCGTCCGCGGCGGTCCGGCGCTCGTTCGCCAGCCGTCGGCGCTCGACCTGGAGGGTCCACTCCTCGGCGCGGTTCTCGGCGACGGGACCGTCGGCGGTCAGCGCGTCGGTGACCACGCCCCGGCGGTCCCGGACGGTGGCCGGCGCCAGGGCGTCCGCGAGGTCGGCCAGTTGCCCGGGGTGGAGGTCGTCGTCGACCGCGACGAGGTCGGCGTCGGTCTCCGTGACGGCGGCGGCGACCCGCTCGACGATCTCCGGGCCGACGCCGTAGCGGCTGTGCTCCGCTCGCTCCGTGTGGACCCGCTCCCTGACGGCGTACCCGAGACACTCGACGATCGGCCCGAACGCGGGCGTCGCCGGCGTCGCGCCCGGCCCGTCGCGTCGCACGAGGACGGCACCACTCACGTCCGACCCGAGCGGCCGGCCCCGCTTAGAGGCGTCGCCGGCGGACCGTCAGCGTCGGTCGCGGTCGTGCCCTCGCCCGGCGAGGCCGTGGACACGCTCGGTCCAGCTGCGGTCGACCGCCCGGTGGGTGACCGTCGGGACGGGCGCGGGCACCGGGTCGCCGGCCCGCCCCGCGGTCAGGCGCCGGGGCCGAGTTCGGCCACGTCGGCGCCGACGGTCGCCAGCGCGTCGGCGGGGTTGGGGTCGCTGTCGACGAGGTGGACCCAGTCGTGCTCGGGGACCGCCGCCAGCCGCGTCCCGATCCGCCGGCGGTACTCCTCGACGCCGTCGGGACCGTCGGCGTCGCCCCACACGTCCCGGATCACGGTCATGGAGTCGATGCGGACCTCGACGTGGTCCGGCCGGACGTGGTGAGCGAGGTGGTCGAGTCCGAGCAGGAGGGCGGCGTACTCGGCGGTGTTGTTGTCGGCCCGAGACCCGACGGGGCGGCCGAGTTCGGCCAGCGTGGCGCCGTCGGTCGTCTGGACCACCGCTCCCGCGCCGGCTGGGCCGGGGTTGCCGCGGGCGCTGCCGTCGACGTACAGCACCACCGACGCTGGCGTCGTCGCCGGCGTGTGGTCGTGGCCCGCGCCCGTCGACCCCTCGAGCACCCGGTCGACGGCGGCACGCACCGCCGCCCGGCTCGTGTCCGGGTCGAACAGCCCGCCGATCCCGGGAACGGCGGCGTCGACCGCCTCGACGGCGGCCGTGAGGTCGTACCCGTGCCGGACGACGACGTCGAGCACCCGCCCCGCCAGCGACGTGAGTGACTCCGTCGGCGGCCGGTCCGCGCCCGGCTCCCCGGTCACGCCCGCCCACCCGCCGGCGCTCGTGTCGTGACGGTCACCCCCGGCACTCCGGGCGCCCGGCGTATGGCTCTGACGCCGTGTTATGCTGTCCTCGCCGGGTGGAGTCCGCCCGGTCGGCGCCTGCCCCCGACCTGTGGTGGTCGTGTCGTCGCCGGACCGAGGAGACGCGTGCCCAACGGCCCTCGGTCACGAGGGCTCGACGGAGGGGTCGAACTCCGCTTTCCGGACGACGACACGGCCCTCCGACTCGTACGACACCGACCGCCAGCGGTCTCCCGAGGGAGAGTTCTGTCGCACTGTCTCGACGTCCGCGGTCGTGGCGTCCTCGAACACGTGCGTCACGGTGACGACGACGATCTCCGACTGGAACGTCGCGCCGGAGCCGACAGCGGTGAGCCTCTCGATGGGGACGTACACCCGTTCGCCCCTCGCCACCCGGCGGTAGTCCTCGCCACGGAGGGGCTCGAGTGCTGTCTCGTACGCTCCGTCGGAGGCAGCCCGCTCCACCGCGCCGGCAGCGGCGTCCAGCGTGCGCCGCACGGACACCACCGGGTCGGTGTCCGTTTTCGACACGACGACCTCGGAGTCGGTCACCCCGACGGCGGCCGGACCTCCGGAGTAAACCTCGCCGTCGAGTCGTACCAGTCGCGCCCCCCGGTACTGCCCCACCCGCTCGTCCACGACGGCCGAACGTACGCCGTCCGGGTCGAACGACCCGAACGACACCGTCACCGTCCCGTTCCCGGCGGGGGTTATACTCAGGTCCGCCTCGACGGCGTCGGCGTCGAACCCCAGTGGTTCGACCAGTCCCCGCGACCCGTAGAAGAACGCCGTCGGGTCGTATTCGACACTGTCGTGCCGCGTGTAGTCGAGATGCCTCGCCGACTGGTCGACGTCCCTCGCCGGCAGCCACCGTCGGAGCGGCGTCCCGCCATCGTCCTCACCCTGGGTGGGCTCGTCGTCGCTGGTGCCGGAACACCCGGCCATCCCTCCGAATCCGCCGATCGCGACAGTCGCCAGCATCGCTCGTCGCGTCCGGTCCATGCGTCGGCTCCGTGTCCCGGGTTTGTAACGTCTTTTGGCGTCCCCGGTCGCTGGCGATCGCTGCCGGGGACACTCACCCGTCCCGTCGCAGTCACCGGATTAACATTTAGGTGCCTCGGGCCACCGATACACGGCCGATGGCGCCGTCGATCACGTGTCCGAACTGCGGGACCGACTGTGGACCGAACGACATCGAACGGTCCGGGGCCTCGTTTGAGGTGAACGTGACCTTCCACTGTCCCGTGTGTGACGAGGTGCTGGACAAGAACAAGGCCGAGGCGATCTACGACTCCTAACCCGGATCGAGGGGACTCCGCACCCGCCGGTGACTGCCGACCTCCCCCTGAATCGTCCGCCAGGACCCGAGAGACCGGGGACGGCAACCCGCCACGTGTGTCCACCATGCCGAGACGGTCGATGACGGACCGGGCGGACACCGGATGCCCGTAGACCACCCGCAGTGGTCGGTCGCCCGGTAACCGATCAGTAAATCAACACCCGGGTGCGTTCATCAGGCACGGAGACGCGTTCCGATGCACGGTGACGTCGACTGGCGGGCGAACCTCCTCGGACTGGCTGCTGGCCTGACGGCGCTTGGAGTCCTCTACGCAGTGGTCGGCGTCGGTGACGTCACCGGTGTGCTGTCACGGGCAGATCCGACCCTCGTGGCTGCTGCCGTGGTGGCGTCGCTGTTGTGGCTGCTTTGCTGGGGGTTGGCCCTGCGGCAGATACTCGTCGCTGCCGGCGTCACTCCCACCGCAACCCGGAGTGTCCTCCTGATGACCGTCAGCGTCTGTCTGAACAACGTCACGCCGAGCGGCGAACCGTTCACCGCGGCGGTGATCGCTCGGTCGACGGAGGCCAGGTACGAGACCGGGTTGGCCACGGTCGCGACGCTGCGAGTCGTCAACCTGGTCCCGACGACGGTGATGGCCGCCGTCGGGGTGGGGTACTTCGCGACGACGCTGTCCGGACGAGCTACGCGGACGCTGTTTCTGTCGATCGGGGCGCTGTTCGCGCTGTTCGCGCTCGTGCTCGGCGTCGTCCTCCTGTTCCGTGATCGTGTCCGGACCACCCTCGTCCGGGTCGTGCCTGCCGCCGTCGTCCGGGTCGGGAGGCGTCTGCCCGGAGTCACCCCGACTCGCGACGGCGTCGCCGCCCGCGTCGAGGGGTTCTTCGACGACGTGGGTCGGATCGCGACCGACCGGGTGGCGTTGACCACGAGTGTCCTGCTGTCGGGCGCCGGGTGGTTTTTTATTGCGGTCGTCCTCTGGCTCTCGCTGCTCTCGGTCGGCTACTCCGTTGCGCTCGCGGCTCCCGTCATCGCCGTCCCCGTCGGGACCGTCGCCTCCTCGACGCCGCTGCCCGGCGGTCTCGGGGGCACCGAACTGCTGTTGTCGGGGGTGCTCACGCAGGTCACTCCACTGACCACCTCCGCCGTCGCGGCGGGAGTGCTGATCCACCGGGGGGCGACATACTGGCTCCCAGTCGTGCTCGGGGCGATCGTGCTTGTGACCACGGTCGCCCGACGGGAGTGACCGAGCCGCGTCGAGTCCCCAGGAGTCGTCACGACGTGTTGGTGACAGTGACTGCCCAGTAACTTGATACGGTTCCGGGAGCCCTGACAGCATGGAGATGACGGTTGGGACCGACACGTCGAGCGTATCGGAGGGAGACGCTGGCACAGAGACCCTGCTCGTCGAGTCACTGTCTCGCTGGTTCGGCTTCGAGGCGCTGGCCGCGCGGCTCCCCGTCGACGTCTATCCCCCGTACCTGTTCGTGGCGACGGGTATCCTGCTCGATTTCGGGACCAACGTGTACACACAGGTGTTCACCGACCTGACGGGTGGAGTGTTCAGGAACCCGTTCGGACTGGCTATTCCCGCCTTTCTGTTGCTCGCCGTCTACGGCACTCGCTACATGCACGAGGGGCAGCAGGAGGCGTACCGACGGCTGGCACGGCGGGACGACGTCGACGACGGGAAACTCAAATCGGTCAGCGTCTCACTCCGGGGGAAAGTCGCCGTCTACGTCGTCCTGGTGGCGACGTTCTACGTCTACATCGTGTTTGGCCTCGGACTCGAGTCGCTATTCGCGGAACAGGGGATCGCACAGGGGATCGTGACGAACTTCGTGGCGAACCCGGTGGTGTACGCGCCGGTCGCCATCGAGTTCGGGCTGTTGTACATCTCCGCTCACGTCCTGCTTCCCCGGCGGGTCGAACAGGCCGACGTGGGGCTGTTCTTCTTCGACCCGCGGAACATGGGCGGATTCAAGCCGGTCGGTGAACTCCTGAAGCGGTCGTACTACCTGTACACCGGGTTCTTGCTGCTTTACCTGGCGTTCGTCTACGGGCCGTCGGTGACCGGCGTCGGGGACCAACTCACGGAACCTGGACTGACCGAGGCTGCCTTCTTCACGGGGCTGTGGGCGATCGGGCTGGCGACGCTGTCGTACTCCATCTACAAGACCCACCAGATCATGGCCGCAGAGAAGGAGCGACGGTACGCGGAGATCGAGGAGGAGATCCGGCAGGTAGTGGACAATCCGCACGACATCACCGACGCCTCGATCGAGGACGAAGAGCAGTTTCAGGAGATCGAGCGCCGTCTTGAGCAGGTCCGGACGACGAGCGAGTACCCGACGACGTTCACCATGTGGACCCAGATCGGGATCAGCGTCCTGTTGCCGCAACTGCTCCAGTTGTCGGTGCAGGCAGTCTGACCGGTCACCGGTGCCGAGTCGCCACGTGTCGGGTCCCGCGGCTGCAGACTGTGTTCCCCCGGAGGCGACGACGGCGAAGAATGTCGAATCCGGAGTGCTGCCACCGACCTCTCTTCCCGGGGGACGTTCCGAGTAAGTACTCACGGACTGTCCCGTGACCTGAGACCCCCGGAGCCTGACTCCGGGTTCGCGACGCGACGAACGGGCACTCGGTGATCACGGCTCGCTGTGACGAACGACCCGGCCACAGGTTGGAGGCGGTCATTCCGGGGCGAGAGAGACGAGTCGGGCCGTGGACGTCCGTCTACCACGACTGTGGCCTCCCCTCTGTCGCCACAGACGCATCTATGTTCAACTGCATTGACTTGTGTATGAATAATAAAGTATTTTCTTCTTACAACACGCTCGACCACACGCAATGGGCCTGTTGAGCCTGATCGTGGCACCGATCGTACTGCTGTTCGACCTGATCGTCTTCCTGCTCAAGCTCCCGTTCAAGATCCTCGGGGCGATCTTCGGTGGCGGGGGAAAGCCATCGTGTCCTGCCTGTGGCAGCGAACAACTCAGCAAGAACGGTGACGTCGTCGTCTGCCGTAACTGTGGAACCAGACACCAGGTGTAGACGACACCCAACGACACCCGAAACGGGTGGTGTCGGAGGTGGGTTACTCCTCCCCCGTACCACCGGAAACGTGAACCGGCCCGCCGTCGTACCTCCGCCTCGTCTGCTGACCACGGGCCCCACTGTGCCCCGTGCCAGCCGCCGCTCACGCCGCTCGTCCACCCGGTGTCTCTCGCCACGCGACGCGTCGTGGCTGCCTTTGTCTCCGGTGGCGACCTGGCGGTAGGCACCGACGACGGCGACACGCCGACGCGCAGGGTCCGTCGCCGGGCGCCGACCCACGCGGTGAGGACCCATGACCGAGACACAGTCCGACGCAGCGGAGGAATCGACCGCCAGCGAGACGTTCTCAAGGACGGCACTCGTCGAGGACCTGCGGACGCTGGCCGAGGCACTCGAGGACCTCCACGCCGACCCCTACCGGGGGTACGGGGGGAAACTCGGCTTCCACCGACGACTCGAGCGGCTCGTGGAGACCACTCCCGAGGAGGCGACGCCGGCGGAGTTTCACCGACACGTCTCGCCGCTGGTCACGGGCCTCAGGGACGGCCACACGAGACTGTCGCCGCCGACCGACGACACCGACGACAGGGAGCTCCCGGTCTCGATACGGGTGGTCGGCGACGGTCTGTTCGTGGACGGCGTCCACGAGGAGGGCCCGACCTCGCTGTTGGGTGCTCGCCTCACCGCGGTCGAGGGACACTCGGTCTCGACCCTCCTCGACCGCCGGAGTCTGAAGGCCGCCGAGAACCGGTCCGGGGAGCGGTACCGGCTGGCGTCCCGTCTCGAGGAGTACGACCGCCTGGACCGACTGCTGGGTCGCGACGACCCCCCGGACCCGGTGACGGTGACGGCCACGAACGGCGACCGGACGATCGAGACGTCGCTCGCTCCCGTCTCCGGTGTCGAGTCCCTGGAGACGCTCCCGGCGACGGTGCCGGCGCCCGACGGGTCGGGGCCACGCTACCGGCTGTACGAGGACGGCGCCGGCGCCGTGTTCGTCCCGGGCGACCTCCAGGGCTTCCGGGAGTCGTACGAGAGTCTGTTGACGACGGGGTCGGACCTCCCCGAGGAGTTGGCCCCGGAGGCGTACCGTCGTCACGTCGGTGAGGACCCGCCCGAGGACGTCGACGAGGTCGTCGCCGCACTCCCGTCGATGATGGAGACCGTCGTCGACCTGGCGGAGACGATGGCCGACGCCGGCACGGAGACACTGGTGGTCGACCTGCGGGACAATCCCGGCGGCGACTCGACGTTCGTCTACCACCTCGCGTACGTCCTGCGCGGGTGGGAGGGGGTGGTCGACGCCGCCGAGTCCATCTCCGTGACGAAGCGTCGGACCGACGCCCACCGCGAGCGGTACGGGGTCCCCGAGGACGAGCCGTCGACGGCCGAGCGAAACCCCGCCAGCTACGACTTCGAGTCCGACCTCGGAGACGAACCGGACCGGGCGGCGACCCTGGACCGTCTGCGAGACACGCTGACGCGGTCGGAGACGGCCGCGAAGTTCGTGACGACCGACGACGCCGCCGGCGTGTACGACCCCCCTCAACTCGTCGTGCTGACGTCCGCCGGGACGTTCAGTTCGGCGTTCGCGGGCGTCGCACAACTCTCGACGCTGGGGGCCGACGTCGTCGGGGTTCCCTCGGCGCAGGCACCCGTCTCGTACGGCGAGGTCGTCGACCGGACACTCCCGAACACCGGTCTGGAGGCGTCGATCGCCGCCGCCGCCTTCGAGTGGCTCCCTGACCCCAGTGGGCCGGTTCTGGACCCGGACCGGGAACTCACCGCCGGTCTGTTCCGGCAGTTCGACCGGGCGGACGACGCGGTCCTCCGGCTGGCGTTCGAACACGTCGGGCTCACCGACGGCGACCCGCCGGAGCCGATCTGAACGCTGCCGGTCGTCGGGGCACACGGTCGACAGTGAGGTGACGACAGTCTCCCGGCCGACTCGCCTTTCACCGCCAGGCGGTCCAGCCCCCGTCGACGACGACGGACGTCCCGCTGACGTAGGCAGCGAGGTCACTCGCCAGGAAGACGGCGACACCGGCGACGTCTGCGGGAGTCCCCTGCCGTTCGAGCGGGATCATCTGGAGTAACTGCTGCATCTGCTCGTCGGTCCCCTCGAGGTCCTCCGGTCCGATCTCCGTGTCGATCGCCCCCGGGTGTATCGCGTTGACGCGGATACCGGCGTCACCGAGGCGATGCGCCAGCGAGTACGTCAACAGACTGACGCCCCCCTTCGAGACCGTGTACGTCGGGTGCCCGCCGTTCCCGTAGATACCGTGCACGCTGGAGAGGTTGATTATGGACCCGCCGCCGGTGTCGACCATCCGCTGGGCCGCCGCCTGACTGCCGAAGTAGGTCCCCTTCGCGTTGACCTCCATCACCTGCTGGTACTCCGACTCGCTGACCTCCAGAAACTCTTCGGGGCGCCAGATGCCGGCGTTGTTGACCATCACGTCGATCCCCCCGAGTTCCTCCGCCACCTCGACGGCCGTGTACAGGTCCTCGACGTCCGTGACGTCACAGTCGACGAACACCGCCCGTCGGTCCGTCTCGGCCTCGATCGTCTCGTGTGTGGGGGTGCCGCCCTCCTTCGGCGCCTCCCGGACGTCCGCGACGACCACGTCCGTCCCACGCTCGGCGAACGCCAGCGCGATGCCGCGGCCGATTCCCGAACTCCCCCCCGTGATGACACTCACCCTGTCCTCGAGCAGGCTCATGGTCCTTGTTACCAATATACACGACACGACATAGGTCTTTCTTCTGCGTTGACGGGTCGGTCCAGGTGGCCCACACACTCCACCCGAACGGGTCCCGTTTTCTCTCCGTGTGTGAACGTTTGGCGCGGGTCGGGCACGGAGGTAGTACCGTCGAGTGCTGCCCTCCCCGTCCGAGCGTGGACGGTGAGCCGGGCGACCCGTCGGTGGTGACGGGTGCCCGCTCGACGCGGCACGAGGCCGTCTCAGCGCGTCACCACCTGTCGAGTCCCGCGAACGTCGGCGACCGCGGTCGATCCGCCGCCGAGCGACGCGACCGTCACCTCGAACTGGAAGTCCAGTCCCTCCGGTGGCGGTGCGGCGCCGGACCCGACCAGAAAGTAGATCACGATCGTTTCCGGGTCGTCCAGTCCCTGCAGGTCGAGGACCGTCTCTCCCCGCTCGCGGTGTACCTCGAACGAGTTGAAGTCACCCCCCAGCGGGCGGACGTAGACGGGCGTAGCGCCGCCGGGGTCGGCCGCTCCCCGGAGCCGCAGCGTGATACGCTGGTGCTGGTACCCGCGGTCCTTGAACGCCGTCGCCGCGAACCTGTACGGGACCCGTGGACTGTCCGTGGTCGGACGCGCCTGCTGGCGCAGCGCCAGCTGAACGGCCGGCCTGGAGGCGTCGTCGTCGGTGAACTCCCGGACCCGTCTCCTGGGGTCGTCGTCGATCACGCGCGGTCGCCCGAACCGGTCGTCGGACGTCGACGTGCACCCGGCCACGGCGACCGTCCCGGCACCCGTGAGCCCGCCGAGCACTCGTCGCCGGGTGCCGGTGATCCCCCGTCCACCAGTTTCCCCACGGTGCGGGCACCGAGAACACCCACCGACAGATAGCAACCAGTACCGACGGCCCGGACTGACGGGCGCTCTCCCCGCAGGCTTATACTTACGTGGCGCGAAGTGTCAGTATGCTCTCAGGGTTGACAGACGTGAGTCTGCCCGAGGTTTCTACGTTGACGGAGACGGCACGGGAGCTTGGTGCGCCCGCGGGGTTGCTCGGCGTGGGGGCGGGGGTCGCCGCCGCGGGTGCCTGTGTCACCCCGGCGGCGCCGCTGGCGAGCGCGGTGTTGCCGGCGATCGCGTCGACGTACATCGACGAGGGGACTGCGGCGGTCGCCGGCGCGGTGGACGACCGACTGCGGGCGCTCGCGGACCGCCACGGCGAGGCCGACGACCGACGCCGGGCTGCCCTGGCGAAGTGCTCGCGTGGCTGTGCGCGGGTGCTCGACCCGCTCGTGCCCGACGACGCCGACGGCGCCGCGGAACTGGCCGAGCGCGACCCCGAGCGGTTCCAGCGGCTCGTCCACCGGGTGTTCGAGTCCGACTCCGAGGAGCTCCAGCGGATCGAGGCGGACCTCCGGCGGGTGCTCGCGGCGGACCCCGACGAGGACGTGGACCCGGAGGCGGTCGTCCGGCGGGTGCGGGACACCTTCGACGTGGACTCGACCCAGGAGGCGGTGCGGCTGCTGCAGATGTACCGCACCTTCCTTGGTGACCTGGCGACGACCGCCGACGAGTCCGGGGCCGACGACCCCGAGGTGCGGGAGACGGTCGATCGCCTGGAGGAGTGTCTCGACGCCATGAGCGCGGCCACCGACGACGTGCTCGACACGCTGCTGCGGGTGGAACTGGAGGACGGCCAGGGGTTCCAGCAGTGGACGGTCGGCACCCTGGCCCGCAAGCGGCCGTTCGAGCGGACCGACCCCCGGGACGTGTGGGGGTTCGGCCGCCTCGGCCTGCCGGAACTGATCGCCGCCGAGGACCCCGACCACGAGTTCGCTGTCGGCGACGTCGAGACGGACGACGGTCGACCGTTCCGCCGACAGGTGCTCGACCGGCTCGCGGACGGCGACCCGGTCGTTGTCACCGCCGGCCCGGAGTGTGGAAAGAGCACCGCCTGCAAGCGGGTCGCCCACGAGTGGGTCGACCGCGACCGCGGCACCGTCTTCTACCGGGACACCGACACCGCGAGGCGACCCTTCACCGGGGTGCGGGCACTGCTGGCGGCGGTCGACGAGGCCCAGGACATCGGCGACGGCGTGCCGCTGGTGGTCGTCGAGGACGCCACCCGCGAGGACGCCCGCGCCGTGTTCGAGGCGATCGAGCGGAGCCTGGGTGACGAGCGCGACGTGGCCTTCCTGCTGGACGCCCGCACCGAGGAGTGGGAGCGGTTCCAGGGCGAGACCGACAGCGAGGTGGTCGATCCCGAGTTCGGGGAGTCACCGCTCGTCCGCCTGCGGGTGCCCGAGTTGTCCGTCGGGACCTGTCGGTCGGCGATCGAGGCGTTCAACCAGTTGCCCGGGGCGTACTACGGCCGCATGGGGAAGGACGCGGAGCGCCTGCACGACCAGGTGACCGAGCAGACGCCCGAGGACCGCCGTGCCTACGAGTTCTCCACGCTGTCGACGGAACTGCGCCGGGAGGGGCTGGACACGGAGCGGACCCCGCTCACGGACTCCGGGCGGGAGGCGTACGAGGCGGTCGTCGAGCCCGTCGAGGGCGAGATCGCGACCGTCGCGGACGTCACCGACCCCACGGACCCGGCGGCGACCCGGCGGGCGCTGGTGGCGACCGCGATCAACCTCCTGAACGCCGCCGAGTCCCCCGTCGAGCCCGAACTCCTCCTGGGCCTGGCGTTCGCGGACCCGGCCGTCGAGGACGGCACCCCCGAGGAACTGCGTGACGCCGTCCGTGCGATCCTCGATCTGCTCACCGACGGGCCCGACGAGGGTGGGTTCAACCGCCAGATCGTCCGCACCGACCCCGAGACGGTGCGGCTGACGCCGCTCGAGACCCGGCCGCCGAACTGGTCGGCCTCCTTCCTCGAACGGGGACTGGAGGGGCCGGGCGACCACGCGATCCGGCCGCTGGTGACCGTCGCCGGGGCGGCGATGCTGAGTCTCGCGGACGACCCCCGGACGGACGTGGGACTCGCCGGCGAGGGCGGCGAGCGCCGCCGGGCGGCGCTGAACCGCGTACTGCGGTACTACGCCGACCGCGATCGGGTCGCGGCGCCGGCGGACCGTGACCGGTACCTGGAGACGCTGGCGGCCGAGCCGGCGGCGACTGCCGAGGACCTGCTGACCGGCGTGTACGGGTGGGCGGAGCGCGGGCTGAACGGCCTGGAGGACGACGAGCCGTGGCGTCGCGACCTGCTGGGGCCGAACCTCGACGCCCTCGGCGGCGACGACGAGTTCGGGTCCCTGGGCGGCGACGACGGTGACGGATTCGGGTCACTCGACGACGGTGGCGACGAGTTCGGGTCGTTCGGCGACGAAGGCGACGCGCTCTCGGACGGCGTCGGGCTGCACGCGGTCGTCCCGGTGTGCTGTCCGCCCGGCTTCGGGGCGGACCTGCGGGTCAGACTCGTCTGGGGTGACGGCACGGAGACGGCGACCGAGCGGATCGAGGCACTCCAGCGCGAGCGCGAGCGAACCGCGGGCGAGTCAGTCAGTCCCGCGTTCGCGGAGGCCCGACGCAGTGCCGGGCACCGCACCGTCGAAACGGACGAGGAGACGAGACACTACCAGGCGGCGATCGACCAGTACGAGGCTCTCGGCATGGACGCGAAGGTCGTGGACATGTACCTGCGGATGGCGGCGTCACACGCGGTGTCGGAGAAGGCGACCGCCGAGGAGTACTACCTCGAGGCCGTCGACGGGATCGACGACGATCGGCGGGTCGCGAACGCGTACGTGCAGATAGCCGACATGTACGGGAGCGGCCCCGGCGAGGTTGACCCCGAGAAGGCGGAGGAGTACTACCGGAAGGCGCTGGACCGGGCCGAGGCACTCGACGAGGAGTGGGTGGCGTCCACGCACCGGAAGATGGCTCGGACGTACGAGGAGACGGACCTGGAGACGGCTGAGGAACACTACCGCGAGGCGATCGACCGGTACGAGGCGCTCGGCGATGACGAGGGTGTCGCCCGGACGTACGAACTGATGGTCGGCGCGTACGCCGGTCCACCGGGTGAGGCGGAGTCGCGAAACCTCTCGAAGGCCAGCGAGTGCTACCACGAGGCGATCGACCGGTACGAGACGCTCGGCGACGAGGAGCACGTCACCCTCCTCTACACGAAGTTGGGCGAACTGTACGAGGGCGAGGACGACGAGACCGCGGCGGAGTACTACCGGCGCGTCATCACCCGGTACGAGGACGCGAACGAGGAGCGCAGCGCAGCCCGGACTCGCAAGCAACTCGCCGGCCTGTACGAGGACGACCCCGGGACTGCGGCGGAGCACTACCGGACGGCGATCGACCAGTACGAGGCGCTCGGCGACGACCGGTCGGCAGCGACGACGTACAGACTGCTCGGCGACCTGTACGAGGACGACCCGGAGACCGCCGAGAAGTACTACCGGGAGGCGATCGACCGGTACGACCTCGCCGGCGAGACGGGCCAGGTGGTCAGCACCCACGTGGACATCGCCGACGCGTACGAGGAGACCGACCCCGCGACCGCCACGGAGCAGTACCGCGCGGCAGTCGCGGCCGCCGCCGACGTCACACAGACGCTGTTCCCCCGACGGGAGCTGGCAGACCTGGCGGTCGCGGCCGGCGACCACGCGACGGCGGTCGAGGTCGCCGAGAACCTGCTGGCGGACGTGAGTGCGGCGGTCGAGGCTGACGACCTGCGGTCGTACGAGTACGACTCGTGTGTCTCCGAGACAGCGACGGTACTCGAGGCGGTCGCGACCGCCGTCGAGCGTGGCGCCACGCTGCCGTCCGGGTTCCTCGCCCGGGCGACGGAGCTTCAGGAGACGGCGAGCCAGGTGGCCCAGGAGCACCCGCGGGCGTTCCGCGAGGACACCCGCGAGGAGTACCGGGCGGCACTCGAGGCCCTCCGCGAGAGCGCCGGCGAGCGGTGACGACACCGAAACACACAGAAGCGTCACCGGAGGCACGGGTCACATGCAGGAGGAGGACTCCCTCGAGTTCAGCGCCGAGTCGCCGCCCGCGCTCCGGCTCGAGGACGTGACAGGGCTCGAGGACCAGAAGCGGGAACTGCGACGGACGCTGCTCCAGGGCGCGACCGGCGAGGTGGACGACACATTTCGTCCGGTGAGCGGGGTGGTCTACGGTCCGCCGGGGTCGGGCAAGCGCCGCCTCCTCCAAGCCACCGCCGGCGAACTCGGCGCTCACGGGTACGACCTCCTGCGGGTGAGCACGCTCCGCCAGGGGCGGACGGGTCCCCCGGAGTACGCCGAGGCGCTGTTCGACGCCGTTCCGGACATGCAGCCGGTGACGCTGGTGCTCGACTGCATGGGTGACTTCATCGACGACGACGTCGCCCGCACCGTCGTCCAGCGGTGTGACACCGCGCGCGAGCGCGGCCAGGACCTGGTCGTGTTGAGTCCGCTGGAGAGCGACAGCCTCCACGGGGGGCGTCCGACGTTCCTCCGACAGGTCGACCTGGTGGTCGAACTCGAGCGACCGGACCTGAAGCGCCGTGAGTCGGTGCTCGGGGACCGTCTCGGCCGGGCGGCCGAGTCCGTCCCGTCGCTCGACCCGGCGTCGTTCGACCTGCGTCGGCTCGCCCGGGAGACCGACCGGTTCGGCGTGGACGACCTCGACCGGCTGGTCCGCCGGCTGGTCGCCGAGGTCACCAGCGACGGCGGGATCGAGCCGCCGGTCGCCGAGGACGACGTCGTCGGGCTGATCGAGCGGGTCGACGCCGAGCGCGTCGAGCGACTCGTCGACGAGGAGACACTCACCGACGTGGACGTGCCCGAGGTCACCTTCGAGGACGTCGGCGGCCACGAGCGGGCGAAACGCCGCCTGCTCGAACAGACCGAGCGGGCGCTGTCCCCCGACGACGCCGCGGGGTTCGGCGTCGACCCCGCCGGCGGCGTCCTGTTGCACGGCCCGCCCGGCACCGGCAAGACGATGCTCGTCCGGGCGCTGGCGAACGAACTCGACTACACCTTCATCCCGGTGAACTCCTCGATCCTGCAGGGTGGCCGCACGGGCCCGGCCGAACTCATCCCGGGGCTGTTCTACCGTGCCCAGCGCAACGCCCCCGCGGTGCTGTTCTTCGACGAGTTCGACCTGCTCGGCACCCGCCGCGGCCCGACCGGCGACGACACCGCGGTCAACACGCTGTTGACCGAACTCGACGGCGTCGAGCGCCTGGACGGCGTGATGGTGATCGCCGCCACGAACCGCCCCGAGACGCTGGACCCTGCGCTGCTTCGCCCCGGTCGGTTCGACTACCACCTGGAGATCGGTCGCCCCGACGAGTCCGTCCAGGCGGAGATCTTCGAGACACACACCGCAGACGTCCCGACGGCGCCGGACGTCACTCCCGAGTGGTTCGCCGGGACGACCGACACGGTGACCGGCGCCGACGTCGCCGCCATCTGTGAGCGGGCCGTGACCATCGGGCTGCGCGACCAGAACCCCGACGAGCTGCGCCTCTCGCGTGCCGAGTTCGAGCGCGCCCACGAGGAGTTCCAGCGCGGGCGACTGCCCGACGACGACCCAGAGGACACGCCGACGTTCCAGTGAGGACGCTCGCCCTGCCGGCCGGCGGGCCCGCCGTCAGTGCGGTCGGTGCCGATTCCCGAGAGCCCAGCTAGTGACGCCCGCAGAGATCCGCCGCTACTACCGAGAGACGTTTCGGGCGCCGACCGGGCAGCTCCCCGATCGGGTTGCCCCTCCTGGCCCGCTACAGTACGGTATCGCCCTCGATGTGCCGTACCCGACTGTGGACGACGACCGGTGACTGCACACGGGGACCTCGCTCCCGAACAACGGCGAGTCTCATTCTACGGCATCGTACCTCGTGGCCGGCGCCCATCGGAACGACACACGAAAGATCCGCCGGGACGGGGTACGGGTGTACATATCACGCTCTCTATGGTTCGGGGATTGACCGTCGCTTACACCCCAGCTTACACCCCCTATTACACCCCCCAGAGAGGTCCGTCAAATTCGGCGACAGACCGGTGTCTGGGGGGTTCCGTTTACACCCTCTTCTCGGCAGAGGTTTCGCGCGACGGCGGCGGGGGTGTAAACGAGAGCTGCCTCCATTCACGGGGGTGTACATTCCGTGAGTAGTTGGGTTCCGGGAGGAGTACAGCAGCCCCACCGTGTGACAGACTCCAGAGGTGACGATGGTGAACTGACTTGCCAGGGACGACGGTGGCCCGAGGGAACGCACACGGTCGGAGCGCTCGCTTAGCCTCCGGTGACGCTGGGGTAGCGAGGCTCTGGGGGTACCAGCCGGCGACACTGGTCGTCTACGAGCCGACAGCGACGGGTCGTGAGCGCAGGACGACCACGCGGGGGACCGCAGGCGGACAGATATCGAGCGAGACACGGCAGGCGACTGACCCCGTCGCGTCGACGCCGAACGGGGCCGCTCACCATTCGACGTGGGACTACTCGGCGCCGATTTGCTGGAACAGCGCGTAGTACGAGTACAGCCGTGCGGGCAGGCCGGTGGTGTCGTGGGGGCCGTCACGGGCCCGACCCTGTCGGACGTAGCGACTGACGACGTCGAGGGCCCACTGGCCGGGCTCCTCCAGCGGGAAGTTGGGGATACTGACGGTGGTCTGGTCGGAGCGGTGGATCCGGTTGAGGACCGTTGTGGCAACTCGCCGTGAGGGGAAAACGAGCGCGACGGTGTCGGGACTGTCGGCACTGCGGACGTATTCGAGTTTGCGGCGGTAGAGGTCGACGTCGTTGTGGTCGGTGAGGACTTCGACCCCCAGCGTGTGCCCGTCGCGAGACCGCGCCCGCAGGTCACAGCGTCGGTCGCCGGGCTGGCCGGGGTACTCTACAACGCTGTCAGCGGGCACGTCCTCGCGATGGTGGCGCAGCCAGTGAGCGGTGATGGCGACGCCAGTGCGGTGGCGGAGTGACTCGCCGTAGTCGCCGACCAGCGGCGTGTCGTCGAGGCCGTCGACGAGCTGGCGCCCCTGGGGAGTGAGCGCCCACTCGATCTGGGTGCCGAGGACGCGCTCCGATCGGGTGAGGTCCTGGCCGCGAAGGACATCGACGGCGCGCTGGTGATAGGGCGTGTACTTCGGGGGGCGGTGGGTGGCGATGTGGCGGTCGTCGACGGGCGTTCCGTTGTACCAGGCGAGGACGGTCCGGAGCAGACGGCGGGCAGTCCTCGGGAGGTCACGTACGGCGACGGTGGGTGACGTGTGCTGGCCCATCGCCGCTGGTTGGTCGCGGACTCACACTTGTAGGTGTGGACAGC
>CAYODS010000037.1:11970-22699 GCA_964402765.1 uncultured Halobacteriales archaeon | reverse complement strand
AGCCCGAACACGACAAGTTCCCCGGTGCCGACACCACCACGACCGTCGAGACGCTGATGCCCGACGGCAAGTCCGTCCAGGGGGCGACCTCCCATTATCTCGGGCAGTCCTTCGCGGAGGCGTTCGAGATCACCTACACCGACGAGGACGAACGCGAACGCACCGCCCACACCACCTCGTGGGGGCTGTCCTGGCGGGCGATGGGCGCGATGCTGATGGCCCACGGCGACGACCAGGGGCTGGTCCTGCCGCCCGCCGTCGCCCCCGAACAGGTGGCGATCGTCCCTATCTGGAGCGAGGACGACCGCGACGAGGTGCTCGACTACTCGGCCGACCTCGCCGACGCCCTCTCCGAGTTCAGGGTTGAACTCGACGACCGCGACGAGCGCAATCCCGGCTTCAAGTTCAACGAGTGGGAACTCAAGGGCGTCCCGCTGCGGATCGAGGTCGGGTCGAACGAGGTCGCCGACGACACCGTCACGCTCGTCCATCGGCCCGACGGCGAGACCCACGAGGTCGACCGCGCCGACCTCGCCGACGCCGTCGCCGACCACCTCGACCGCGTCCACCAGAAACTGTACGACGCCGCCGCCGAGCGCCTGGAGGAGAACGTCCGCGACGCCGACAGCCCCGAGGAGATCCTCGGCACCATCGGCAAGCACGGCGGCTACGTCCGCGCCGCCTGGTGTGGCGACGAGGCCTGCGAGACCGTCATCAAAGACGAGATCGCCGCCGAGATCGTCCTGCTCCCGATGCAGGACGAGGAGGACGCCGACCCCATCGCCGAGGAGTGTGCCGTCTGTGGCGAGGGGAGCGAGGAGACCGCCTACTTCGCGAAGACGTACTGAGTGGCCCGGCCCCAGTCACGACTTCGCGTCGCCCTCTCGTGGACGGACCGGATTGCGAACACGCGGCGCACCGCGGACCGACGGGGATCGCGCCGCCCTCTCCTGGCCCCGCCGGGCGATCCTCAGCGCACGGGGCGCCTGGTCGCGCCATCGCACTTCAACCGTCGCCCGACCGTGAGACGGACACGCCCGAGATGGTCGGTCGCCACAGCGTGTGCCTAGCTCACTGTGCCGGGACCCGTCCGAGCACCCGGTCGTAGCCGGTGACCGTCACCGACGCCCGCTCCGGGGTGCGCTCGTCTCCGTCGGTGACCCTGACCAGCAGCGAGTGGGTCTCCAGAACGTCGTAGCCGCTCGGCTGTCCGGCGACCGAGACGTCGAGGTTGACCACGTCGTCCCGGCGCGAGAGATCGTCCAGTCTGAGCGCGAGCCCGTGCGGCATCACGTTCTGGACGACGACGAGGTACGAGCGGTCGAAGTCGGTGTCACCGACGAACGAGCGTACCGATCCGTTGTCGACGAGGATCGCCTCCGCAGTGGCCGCGCTGTCGACGATCGCGTGATACTCGTCTCTCGACTCCCGGAGCGCGCCCGCTGGCCGGGGTGCGGACGCCGCGAGAACGTCGCCGTCGAAGAAGCGCGACTCGACGCTCCTAGCTCCGTACGTCGACCGCGAGTCCCGTCGGGTGCATCCGCTGACGGAGCAGACTCCGAAACCACAGAGTACCAGGAGCGTCCGTCGTCGCACGGTCCCCGTGTGACGGTGGACTGTCAAAACCCCTTTCCGTCGCTCAAACCGTCGTTTGGTCGACGCCCCCGAGCGGGTTCGCCGGCCGGGGTGCACGCCCCCGCCCGTTGTGTGACGCCACGGTTTAGTCGCCCCGCATCGAGCGACGGGTATGAGTGAAACAGTCGGCGACAGGGCGCTCGTCATCGGCGGGACGCGCTTCATCGGGCGCCACGCCGTCGAGCACCTCCTCGATCACGACTACCGGGTGACGATCTTCAACCGCGGGAACCACGACGACCCATTCGCCGAGCGCGAGGGCGTCGACCGCGTCGAGGGCGACCGCACGAACGACACGGCTCTAGAGCGAGCCCGCGAGGAGTTCGATCCCGACGTCGTCGTCGACATGGTGGCGTACCACCCGCGAGACGTGCGAACGGCGACCCGGGTGTTCGCTGAGGCCGACGCCTACGTGTACGTCTCCTCCGGGGCCGCCTACGGCGCCGAGGCGATCCCGAAGCGGGAGGACGAGACCGCCCTGGAACCGTGTACGGAGGAGCAGGCGGTGGACGATTCCGCCGAGACCTACGGCGCCCGGAAGGCCGAGGGCGACCGCGCGGTGTTCGAGGCCGCCGAGCGGGGCGTGCGGGCGATGAGCGTGCGCCCGCCCGTGGTGTACGGCCCCCACGACTACACCGAGCGGTTCGACTACTGGATCGACCGCGTGCGCGAGCACGACCGCGTGGTGGTGCCGGGCGACGGCACCAACCTCTGGCACCGCGTCTACGTCGAGGACGTGGCGAGTGCGCTGCGGGTCGTCGCCGAGCGCGGCGCGGCGGGCGAGGCGTACAACGCCGGGGACCGCCGGCTGACCACGCTGCGAGGGACCGTCGAGCGGATCGCGGAGACGCTCGACACTCACGTAGAGGTCGTCACGGCCGGCGAGCGGGAACTCGCGGCCGGCGACCTCTCTCCGGGGGACTTCCCGCTGTACCGCGACCCGCCCCACGTCCTCTCGACGGCGAAGCTCGCCGCCCTCGGATGGGAGTCGACGCCGCTGTCGACCGCCTACGAGCGCAGCGTCGCGAACCACCGCGACAGCGACCGCACCGGGCGCGACCGCGGTCCGGGCCGGGCAGCCGAGCGTCGCGTCCTCGACGTTCTGGACACGGTTTAGTCCTGCGACTCCACGGGCGCGGCCTCGACGGTCGGGCGGTCGTCCTCGCGGTCCGGCCCCGCCGTGGGGACGGGCGACCCGTCGCCGCCCGGGACGACGCTCTCGGACACCTCGGCGGGGTCGACCGCCGGGAAGCCCACGCGGACGACGGTCCCGCGGGGATCGTTGTCCTCGAACCGCACGTCGCCGTCGGCGGCTTGCACACACCAGTAGACGAGCCACAGGCCGAGTCCGGAGCCGTGTTCCAGGTCCGTCTCCCGGCCCAGGTCGAGCACCGCCCGCTCGTGCTCCGGCAGTCCCGGCCCGTCGTCCGTGACCGCCACCTCCACGCGGTCCTCGCCACCCTCGACGGTCACGGTCACGGTGGCGGTGTCGTTGTCGTTGTGCTCGATGGCGTTCTCAAGCAGGTTCCGGAGGATCATCCCCGCGTTCTCCATGACGACGCGAGCGAGCACCGGTCCGTCGTGGACCTCTACCGAGACCTCGGCGTCGTGGACGCCGTCGAGTTCGGCGACCACCTCGCGGGCCAGCGTCCCGATGTCGACGACGTCCGGCTCCACG
The DNA here is from genome assembly GCA_964402765.1 of uncultured Halobacteriales archaeon. Classification (GTDB taxonomy): domain Archaea; phylum Halobacteriota; class Halobacteria; order Halobacteriales; family SW-7-71-33; genus SW-7-71-33. The sequence continues at coordinate 19,386 of CAYODS010000037.1, read as the reverse complement.
TCGGCGAGGTCCGCGACCCGCTCGACGCTTGCGGCCTTTTCGACGCGCTCGACGAGTTCGGCGGCCACCTCGTGGACGCGGTCGGCCATCTCGCCGTCACGGCCGTCGAGTCGCTCCGCCAGCAGTTCGGAGAACCCGTGGACGACGGTCACCTCGTTGCGGAAGTTGTGCCGGAGCAGGCGGTTCATCACCTGGAGACGCTGCTCGCGGGCGCGGCGGTCGGAGACGTCCCGCAGGGTGAGCACGTGGCCCACCGACCGGTCGGCGCGGTTCGACAGCGCCGACACCCGCACCTCGAACCAGTCGTCGCCCACCTGGACCGTCTCGCCGTCGAGGTCGGTGATGGCGTCGGGGTCACACTCGGCGTCGTCGATCACCGGTTCCAGCGCCCGCTCGACGGGGTGGCCGACCAACTCGGCACGGTCGACGCCGACCAGCGACTCCACGACGGGGTTGACGTCGGTCACGTCTCCCTCGCCGTCGACGACGACCACCCCCTCGCTGACGTTCTCGACGACCGCCGCCCGCCCCAGGCGGTGGGTCGCCGGGGCACGGTCGAGGAAACTGGTCCGGGCGAGCGCGTAGGCGAGTGCCACCCCCGTGACGACGAGGCCGAAGGGGGTGACGTCCAGTCCGTCGACCGGCACGATCCCCGTGACCGAGGCGACGTTGCTCACCGCCGGCACCACCGCCCCGACCGCCAGCGCGATCGCCTGGCCCGTGTAGAGGTCGTCGGCGACGACCGCCGTCCGCAACAGGACGACCGTCCCCGCGACCACGAGCACCCAGCCGTAGGCGGTGAACAGGAGAAACAGCACCTCGTAGTCGTAGACGACGGCGGACAACTCGCCGCCCGGCCCGGCGACCGTCTCCGGCGCGGAGAAGTAGAGGTCGTGTGCGGGGTTCGTGAGAACGCCCACCAGACACACCAGCGGGACGACCGAGACCAGCGCCATCCGACGACGAACCTGTCGGGGGTCGGTCCAGTAGCCGGCGTACGTGGCCGCGAAGCCGACCCACGCCACCGGTACCCCGATCACCCCGACGAACATGAGCCGCTCGACCAGCACGCGGGTGCCCACCCTGCTTGCCGGGATCGACAGGCCGACCGCGTACACCCCGGCCCAGGTGGTGGCAAAGAGCATCAGCGCGGCGAACCACCGGCCGCCGGGTTCGTCCCGGCGGCGCCAGCCGTACGCGGCCAGCGCCCCCGTCACTGCGGCCGCACCCGCGACCGCCCCTACTACCGGTGACAACTGCACGGTTCGTTCATGGAGGACGACACGACACGGGAAAAGAACGACGGCTGACTGCAGCAGATGATAAAGCGTTTCCGCTCGGCCCCACCCCGTGTGGGGTATGTTCGAGAAGTCCACCTGGATCCGGCTCCCTCGGGACGTCGTCGTGGGTCACGGCGTCGTCGACAGGGTCGGCGAGGTGGTCGGGAGTCTCCCCGTCTCGGGGAACCCGCTGGTGGTCACCAGTCCCACGCCACGCACCATCGCGGGCGACGCCGTCGGCGACCAACTCGGCGGGCAAGCCGCCACCGTCGTCGTCGAGGACGCCAGTTTCGACGCCGTCGAGCGGGTCATCGAGCGGGCCCGCGACCACGACGCCGGCTACCTCGTCGGCGTCGGCGGCGGCAAGGCGATCGACATCGCGAAGATGGCCGCTGAGGACCTCGGCCTGGGGTTCGTCTCGGTGCCCACGGCGGCGAGTCACGACGGTATCGTCTCCGGCCGTGGCTCCGTCCCCGACGGCGACAGCCGCCACTCCGTCGCCGCCGAGCCGCCGGTCGCCGTCGTCGCCGACACGGAGATCCTCGCCGACGCCCCCTGGGAGCTCACCACCGCCGGCTGTGCCGACATCATCAGCAACTACACCGCCGTCATGGACTGGCGACTCGCCACGCGACTGAAGAACGTCCCCTACTCCGAGTACGCGGGGGCGCTGTCGGAGATGACCGCCGAGATGCTCGTCGACAACGCCGACTCCATCCGCCCCGGCCTGGAGGAGTCCGCCTGGATCGTCGTGAAGGCGCTGGTCTCCTCCGGCGTGGCGATGTCGATCGCCGGCTCCTCCCGGCCAGCGAGCGGCGCCGAACACCTCATCTCCCACCAACTGGACCGCATCTCGCCCGGCGAGGCGCTGCACGGCCACCAGGTCGGCGTCGCCTCGATACTGACGGCGTACCTCCACGGCGGCGAGCGGGGCATCTGGACGGACATCCGCTCCGCCCTGGAGAGTCTCGGCGCGCCGACGACGGCCGACGAACTGGGCGTCGACGCCGCCACGCTGGTGGAGGCGATGACCACCGCCCACGAGATACGGGACCGCTACACTATCCTCGGCGACGGCATGGACGAGTCCGCCGCCCGCCACGTCGCCGAGACGACCGACGTGATCTGACCGCCTGCTCGTCCGATCGCGTCCGTCGCGTCCCCCCGGTCTTTTTGCCCGCCGGTCTCCGAGGCGTCGACAATGAGCACGGAGACGCCCGCGGGAGACGCCGCCGAGGCCGACCGCGACTACGCCGACCTGGGACTGGTCGCCGGCCTGGAGATCCACCAGCAACTCGACACCGACACCAAACTGTTCTGCGAGTGCCCGACCGAGGCCAGGGACCCCGAGGCGGCGACCGAGCGGTTCACCCGCTACCTCCACCCCACCCGCTCGGAACTGGGCGAGGTGGACGAGGCCGCCCTGGAGGAGTCCCGCGTGCAGCGGCAGTTCGAGTACCTCGCCTACGACTCCACCTGTCTCGTCGAGGCCGACGAGGAGCCACCCCACCGCGTCGACCGCGAGGCCCTCGACACAACGCTGCAGATCGCCGCCCTGCTGGACATGGAGCCCCTCGACCAGGTCCACGTCATGCGGAAGATCGTCATCGACGGCTCCAACACCTCCGGCTTTCAGCGCACCATGCAGGTCGCCAGCGACGGCGCCATCGAGACCGACCACGGCGAGGTGCGCGTCGAGGACATCATGCTGGAGGAGGAGAGCGCCCGCCGGATCGAGGAGACCGACCGCCAGGTGACGTACGGCCTGGACCGTCTCGGGGTGCCGCTCGTCGAGATCGGAACGAAGCCGGACATCTCGACGCCGGAGGGCGCCCGCGCCACCGCCGAGCGCATCGGTATGTTGCTTCGCTCGACGGGCACGGTCAAGCGGGGTCTGGGCACCATCCGCCAGGACGTGAACGTCTCGATCGAGCGCGGCGCCCGCGTCGAAATAAAGGGCGTCCAGTCCCTGGACGACATCGACGACATCGTCCGTATCGAGGCCGAGCGCCAACTCCACCTGGCGGAGATCGCCGACGAACTCCGGGAGCGGGACGCGACCGTCGGCGGCGCCGTCGACGTGACCTCGGTGTTCGCGGACACCGACAGCGGCGTGATCCGCGGCGCCCTCGGTGACGACGGCGACGTGCTCGCGGTCCGTCTCGGGGGCTTCGAGGGCCTGGTCGGCCGGGAGATCGCCCCCGACCGGCGCCTGGGCACGGAACTCTCCGACCACGCCAAGCGTCACGGCGGCGGGGGGATCTTCCACACCGACGAACTCCCCGCGTACGGGATCACCGACGAGGAGGTCGCCGCGCTGCGTGACGCCGTCGACGCCGACGAGGGCGACGCCGTGGCGCTGGTGGCCGCCCCCGCCGAGGTCGCCGAGACGGCGATCGACGCCGTCGCCGATCGTGCCAGGGCCGCGGTCGAGGGCGTCCCTGAGGAGACCCGTGGCGCCAACGACGACGGTACCACCCGCTACCTCCGCCCGCTGCCGGGGGCCGCCCGGATGTACCCCGAGACGGACGTGCCGCCGGTCGAACCCGACGCGGGCGACGTGGAGACGCCGGAACTGCTCACAGAGCGGGTCGACCGCTACGTCACGGAGCACGGCCTGGACGCCGACCTCGCCGAGCAGGTCGCCTACGGCGAGCACATGCCCCTGTACGAGCGGGCGGTCGAGGAGGGCGTCGAGCCGACGACCGCCGCCGACGTGCTGGAGTCCACCCTGACCGAACTGCGCCGCGACGGCGTCGCCGTCGAGGCGATCACCGACGACCACCTCGTGGGCACCTTCGAGCTGCTCGTCGACGACGACCTCCCGACGGAGGGCGTGCCGACGCTTCTGACCGCCCTCGCGGAGAACCCCGACCTCACCCCCGCCGAGGCGGCCGACCTGGAGGACCTCGGCGGCGTGAGCGAGGCCGAGGTGCGCGAGGCGGTCGAGCGCGTCGTCGAGCGCAACGCCGACCAGGTCGAGGCCGAGGGCATGGGCGCCTTCTCCGCGCTGATGGGCGAGGCGATGGGCGAACTCCGCGGGAAGGCCGACGGCGAGGTCGTCAGCGACGCGCTCCGGGCGGCGATCCAGGAGCGGTCCTGACCGCTACTCCCCTGACTCTCCGGTGTCGGTGCTATCGGTCGCCTCGCCCGCTCCCTCGGGCGGCACCTCGCCCCCGGTCGGCGCCTCACTCGCCAGTTCCGCGGCCCGGCGGAACACCCCCGTGAGCGTGACCACCTCGCGGTCCGTGGGGTGGGCGCGGCCCACGAGACGCCGCGCCAGGCGCCCGGCCTTCGCGCGCTTCTCCTCGGGGTGGTCGATCGCGGCCAGCAGGGCGTCGAAGCGGTCGTACAGGCGCTCTATCTCCGCCTCACTCGCCCGCTCGCGCTCCACGGGGGGCAGGTGGTCGTTCTCGAGCGCCAGCGGGCGCAACTCGTACAGGACGACCGTCGCCGCCTGTCCGAGGTTCAGCACGGGGTACTCGGGGTTCGCCGGCACGGTGCAGACGCGGTCCAGGCGGGCGATCTCGTCGTTCGAGAGGCCGGTACCCTCCCGGCCGAACACGATCGCAGTGGGGGCGTCGACGGTCGCCAGGTCATCGCGCAGGTCGGCGGGCGTGGCAAACGGGAACCGGCGGTGCTTGGTGGCGTTCTGGTTGGTGATCGCCGTCGTGCCGACGGTGTAGTAGTTCTCGACGAGGTCCTCGAAGGTGACCTCGGTCGCGCCCGGGAGGACGTCCTCGCGGGCGTGGCCGGCGAAGCCGTACGCCTCGCCGTCGCGGTCCAGCGGCGACGGGTCCACGAGCAGCAACTCCGAGAAGCCGAAGTTCTTCATCGACCGGGCGATCGTGCCGACGTTGCCGGGCGTCTCGGCGTCGACGACCGCCACCGCGGGCGGGCCGCCGTCGGCGTCGACGCCGCCGTCGCCGTCGTCGCTCGCGTCTGTCGCCTGGTCGCCCGCGTCGCCGTCGTCGGGCGGTGTCACGGTCGGTCAGCGCCGTCGGCGATCTCTCGCAGGTCGATGCGGTCCTCGGGGGTGTCGTGCCCGAGGTGGTCCGCCAGGCTGGGCACGTCCCCGGGGTCCGGCGTCGGCGGGTCGGGCAACTCCTCCTCGCTCGCGACGTACTCCATGCCGTCGTACCCCTCGGGGGCGCGCCCGCCGTCGAGGAACCACTCGTGGAAGCGGTCGTCGAAGTCCTCGCTCCCGGCGTGCTCGTCGCCGCCCGCCTCGCGGAACCAGTAGACGAAGTCCGGTTCGTGGTCCGCACAGAGCAACACCTCCGCCAGGGGCTCGCCGTACACGTACGCAGCCTCGCGGTGGTCCTCCGGGTCGTCCGAGCGCAGCCAGCAGGCGTCACACGGGGCGCCGAGGACGACCGACAGCCGCACCAGGCGCCGCCGGGTGTCGGCGTCCATCTCGTCGAACGGCCGGTAGTCGCCGTCCTCGGTGAACACCTCGCTCTCGTCGAACCGCCAGCCCTGGAGCCCGACGCTCACCTTGCCCATACCTCCGCTGGAGGGTGCGCGGACAAAAGCCGCGCGACTCGCCCCGCCCGCGGGCTCAGTCGCCGGCGAGACGGGCGTCGGTGATCCGCAGGCGGCCACGAGTCCCCTCCCACTCGACCTCGTGGTCCAGCTCGATCCGCCGGTCCATGTGCGGGCCGTCCACCACCAGCGTCTCGAACTCCCCGCCCTCGCCCAGCGGGTGGACGCCGTACTCGTCGTTGAGCGAGCGCAGCTCCGCCAGGGCGTCGCGGTCGAGGCGGCGCCCGAGCCACGAGCGGTCCAGGCCGGCGGCGGCCACCTGCACGATCCGCGTGTCGAACCCCACGTCGATCATCTCCTCGGCGACAATCCAGGGGTCGCGCCGCCAGATCGGGGCGAACAGCGCGATCCCCAGGCGGTCACACAGCGCCCGGATACGGGAGGTCTGGTACTCGCTGGCGACGGCGCCCGCGGTGACGCCGCCCAGATCGATCTCCGCTGCGATCTCGCGCAGCGCCGCCTCCAGGGGCTCGATCTCCGCCGCGCCGCGGGCGTCGGAGTCGTGGCGGTCGGGGTCACCGTCGCCCGCGGAGACGCCGCTCACGTCCCGCAGGTTCTCGGGGTGGACGTTCACGTGCTCGATACCGATCGACTCGGCGGCCAGTGCGGTCAGACGGGTCGCGGGGACGTGGTACATGTAGGAGTCGCCCTCGGGGTGGACCGTCAGCAGGCGCTCGACGGGCAGCCCCAGTTCGAGCGCGCGGTACAGCGCGAACGAGGAGTCCTTGCCGCCGGAGAACAGGCTCACCCACGCCCCCTCGACGTCGGGCGGGTCCGGTTCGGCCTCGGTGTCGACGCTCATGGGCGTCGGTGGGTGCGCCCGACCATACGGCCTGCGGTCCCGCCGCGCACCCGGGACCGGCGAGCGGTCAGGAGGACTCGCCCTCGCGGGTCAACTCGCCCTCGTCGATGGGCGTGCCCGAGAGCGCGCTCGCGACGCGGGCGCCGACCAGCGCGACCACCAGCGCGACGACGACGTAGGCGGCCAGCCGCTCGATCGGCGAGAGGGCGGTCTCCGCGACCGACAGCGACCCGACGCGGACGGGCGGCAGGGTCAGCGGGTCGAGCACCGCGCCGCGTTCGAGGAACCACCCGGAGAAGCCCCGCACGACGAGGCCGATCGCCACCGCCAGAAAGGGGAGGTTGAGGTAGGCGGCGGTGAGTTCGCCGGTGCCGATGGCCTCGTCCAGCAGGCGCCCGAGCGAGGCGGTGAGGGCGGCGACCGCGAGCCAGGGAACGGCCCCGTGTGCGAACCCCATCACCCGCAGCAGGAGGCCGCCGCTGAGGTCCGAGACGCCGAAGGCGCCGGCGAACAGGCCAATCAGCGTCAGTCCGCCGGCGACCGCGTAGGTGACGACCGACACCTGCCCGGAGTAGACGGCGTCACGGGCCTGGGTGGCGAAGTCGACGACGAGGTCGTCCACGCCGAACCCCTTGTACAGGAGGAACACCCCGACGACGGCGGTGATCGTCGCGACGGCGACGGTGGTGCGGTTGAAAAAGGAGAGCACCGGGAAGACGACAAGCGCCACGCCCAGGGGGACGAGGACGGTCTGGCGGAGCTCCTCGTCGGCGAGGAACTGCTTCAGGC
>CAYODS010000037.1:0-11960 GCA_964402765.1 uncultured Halobacteriales archaeon | reverse complement strand
TCAGGCGGTAGTAGGTGGACTGGATGTCCCGGTCCTGGCGGACGACGACGCGGTCCACCGAGTCCACGCGCACCCTGCTCTCGACGATCGGGACGACCCGCTCGTCGCGGGGGCTGTCCACGACGACGACGGCGGCGTCGGGGTCGCAGGCGGCGACCACCTCGTCCACGTCACGCGCCAGGGAGCGGTCGGCGCCGACGGCGGCGTCGTCCGCGCCGGAGACGACCGCGACGACGGCCTCGTCGCCCTCCCGCTCCAGGTCCCGGGCGACTCGCAGCGCCTCGAGGACGCAGTTGACGCTCGTTTCCTCCGGGTCGGCGACGCCCAGGTCGGTGACCAGGGACTCGACGGCGTCGTAGCCGACGACGGGCGTCGAGCGACCCGTGTGTCGACCGACGGCGTTGGACCGGTCGACACACACCACCAGCGTTGTCACTGGGCGCGAGTACGGGCCCCCCGGATAAAAACCCACGCGACCCCCTGCCGGGCGGCAGACACCCGGCTCCCGTCCGGGGGGCGCCGGGTGGTGTCGTCTCGACGCCATCCCGGCGCTCGCCGCCGGCACAAGACAGATACCGACGGGGAGAATCCAGACCGAAAGTGATGGGACCGCCCGGGTCGAAGGCCGGTCCGATGGAAGGGCCGTCACGTGGACGGTGGTGGTCGAGCCTGGTCACCGTCGTCGCGCTGTTCGCGCTGTTCGCGGTCGCCGGGGCCGCCGGGGCAGCCGGTGTCCCCCTCGACGGCGCGGCGACGAGTGTGGCACCGGCCGCCACCGCGCCGGGAGACGCTCCGGCGACACTCATGCCGGGCACCGCCTCGCGGGCGCCGGACCGCCCCGGTGGTCCCGCGGCGGTGACCGCACAGTCGGGCGACGCGATCCTCGTGGACGGTCGCACCTACTTCGTGGGACAGGTGCTGTTCACGGACACCTTCGCGTCGGACGAGCAGGTCGAGTTACAGCGTGCCGACGGCGGACTGGTGCGTTTCATCACCCCGACCGACGAGGGGCGGGTGCTGGTCATGACCGGTCGCCACGGTCCCGGCGACTACCGGCTGGTCGGCGAGGACGGCACCGAGATCTCCTTCTCGGTCGAGCGCCAGGAGTACGCCGTCGCCGCGGCGGCCCCGTCCGTGCTCAACGGCGGGTCGGACACCTCGCTGTCGATCCTCGTGGAGTCAAACCGGGCCGTCTACGAGCACCGCGTGACCGCGGCGAACCTCTCGGCGCGGGACGTGCGCTCCGTGCTGGGCACCGGCCAGACGGTCGACGCCGACGGCGACGGCCAGGACGACGCGGTGTTGCTCGACGGCGGGCCGCGACAGACCCTGGAGGCCGACTTCGAGGACGTCACGCCGGGCAACTACACCCTGACGTTCACCGTCACCGACACCGGCATCCGGCAGGAGGTGCCGATCCGGGTGCGGCTTCACCCCGCCGGAACGGCGACGCTGTCGGTCGACGCGGAGCCGCTGCGGGTCCAGCAGGCCGACACCCGCGACCTGCGGGGCACCGCGACGCTGCCGGAGGGTACCACCCTGGAGGTCGTCGTCGAGAACGCCTCCGCCCAGCCGTTCCGGCTCACCCGACGGGCGACGGTCCGTGACGGGACGTTCGTCGCCACGTTCGACTTCTCCGAGGTGCCCGTCGGGCAGACGTTCACCGTCAGCGTCCGCCAGGGCCCCGTCACCCGGGACAGCGTCGAGGGCGTCGTCGTCCGGCGGGCCGCTCTCTCGGAGACGGTGACGGCCACCCGGACCAGTCTCACGCTGGACTCGGCGACGCTGCCCGACGGCGGGTACGTCGTCGTCTCGTCGGTCGACGGCGAGACCCTCGGCAGTTCCGAGTTGCTCCCGCCGGGCGACGCCGTCGACGTCTCGGTCGACCTGGACCGCCCGCTGGACCCCGGCGAGCGCTCGCTCGTCGTCGAACTCAGACGGGACGACGGCGACGGCACCTTCTCCGAGGACGACCCACCGTACCGGATCCAGGGCGCGACCGTCTCGCGCGCCGTGGGCGTGACCGTCCCCTCGGCGACGACGACCACGACGACGACGACCACCACCACGACCACCACGACGACCGAGACCACCACGCCCACGACCACTGCCGACGAGACCCCCGCGGACGGCGCCGGCGGCGACGGGCTCGGTGCCGGCGTCGCCCTCGTCGGTGTCGGGCTCGTCGTGCTCGTCATCCTGTTCGTCCTCGGTGCCGGCCGCGGCGACGGCGACTCCGGGGGCGAGGGCGACGACGACGGTCCCTCCTGACTCCGGGCGTCCGGCCGCGGGGACTCAGCGACGCACCTCGAACTCCACGCCGTCGGTGTCGAGGACGCTCGCCACCCCGGCGCCCAGCGCGTAGGCGACCGCCGCGGCGCCGCCGCGCAGGCGCTCGCCAATGCCACGCGAGGGCTCGAACTCCTTGATCGTGGCCTCGTCGGCACCGATCCGGCCGGCGACCGCCGACTCCACGTCCTCGCGGGTGCCCAGTTCGTCCACCAGCCCCATCTCGTTGGCCTCGCGGCCGACGTAGACGCGGGCCTCGGTTTCCCGGACCGCCTCGGGGTCCATGTCCCGGCCCTCGACGACGGTCTCGACGAACTGCTCGTAGTAGTCGTCGATCCGGCCCTGGAGGTACTCGCGGTCGTCGTCGGTGAACTCCTTCAGCGGCACGCCGGCGTCCTTGTACTCGCCGGCGGTGAGTCCCTCGTAGGACAGGCCGACCCGGTCGGCGAGTTCCTTCGCGTTCACCCGCGACCCGACGACGCCGATCGAGCCGACGATGCTGGCCTCGCGGGCCCACAGTTCGTCACAGCCGCTCGCGATCCAGTACCCGCCCGAGGCGCAGGTATCGGTGGCGTACGCCACCGTCGGGCCGTCGAACCGCTCGGCGGCCAGGCGGATGTCCTCGCTCGGCACCACCTGGCCGCCGGGGGTGTTCAGCCGCAGCAACAGCGCCTCGACCTGGCCGTCGTCGTCGGCGCGCTCGATCTGCTCGACGACGTCGTCGGCGCCGGTCCCCCCGGGCGACGACGGCAGCGGCCCGCCGCCGCTGTCGCGGGTGATCGGTCCCTCGACGGCCACCTCGCCGACGTTGTACGAGGACAGCACCGACCCGACGAGTGACCCTGTCGCCCGCAGCCCCGCCAGGCCGGTGACGACCGCGAGCACCACCCCGGCCAGCACCGCGAGTCGGTGGTCGGCGTCCACCGCCCCGGGAACCACCACGAACAGTCCGTAGCCCGCGGCGGCGGCGACCGCGCCGCCGACCGCGACGGCGACCGCCGCGACCAGGCCGCGGACGAGTCGCCCCGCGTCAACCATCGCCATCACTCCGTGTTGTCGACCGCATGCGCCAACCGCCGGGACGGAGCGGAAAAAGCGTGCCGTCGCGTCTCGACACCCGGCCGTCGGCCGGTCACCCGTGCGACACCGGTGGGGGGATTTTGGTCCCCCGTCCCGAGGGTGGGGTATGCGCGACGCGGAGTCGACCACCAGAGAGCGGATCCGCGAGCGGCTCCGGTCGGACGCCGCGACCCCCAGCACGCTCGCCGAGGAGTTCGACGTGACCGCAAGCCTCGCGACCGACCACGTCCGGCACGTCGCTCGCTCGCTCGACCACGCCGACGAGGAACTGCTGGTCGCCCCACCGGAGTGTCGTGACTGCGGGTTCGCCGACTTCGACGACCTCGTCAACCGGCCCTCACGCTGCCCGGCGTGCAAGAGCGAGAGCGTCGCCGAACCCGCCTTCCGCGTGGAGTGACCCCTGGCCGCGGTCACTCGCCGGCGGTCCCCGTCCCGGGGCCGGCGTCGCCGTCGGCCCCGACATCGGGCATCCCAGTCACCGGTTCGTGGGTCGCGCGGTACCCCGCCTCGGTCTCGGTCACCTCGCCGACGGCGTACAGCCGTATCGACCGCTCGGCCTTCGTGACGACGCGGGTGGGGTAGTGCTCGGCCTCGTACTCCGGGGGGTCGCCGGCACGGCGGCGCTCGGCGACGAAGGCGGCGTGGTCGCGCAGGCGCCGCCGGGCCACTCGTCGCGACACCTCGGGGGCGTCCGCGACCTGCCGGTCGAACGCCCCCACGAGGTCGGGGTCGCGCTCGACGCCCACCGAGTCCCGGCCGGCGGCCATCGCGGCGAGCGTGGTGGTGCCGGTGCCCCAGAACGGGTCGAGCACGCGGTCGCCGTACACCGAGTACATGCAGACGAGCCGGTACGGCACCGCCAGCGGGAAGGCGGCCGAGCGGTCGCGGGCCTCGGTGGCGCCCAACTCCTGGGAGACGCCGCGCACGTCGGTCCACACGTCCGAGAACCACTCGTTGCGCTCCTCCCAGAAGTACGCCGCCTCGTACCGGCGGTCGGCGCCGGGGTCGAACTGGCGGCGGGCGCCGTTGCGAAAGACGAGGACGTACTCGTGTTCCAGCGTGACGTAGGCGTTCGGCGGCACCGTCCCCGACCCCATGAACTTCGCCGCGGAGTTGGCGGGCTTGCGCCACAGCACGTCCGGCAGCGGCTCTAGACCCACCCGCTGGAGCGCCCGTGAGACGCGAGCGTGGTTGTGGTACACCCGGAAGCGGTCCAGCGTGCGGGTCGCGTCGCCGACGTTGACGCAGGCGATCCCGCCGTCGACCAGCACCCGCGCCAGTTCGGCCCAGGCGTCGTCCAGCACGGCGTGCATCGCCTCGAAGGCGCGGTCGCCGTCGCCCGCCGCGAGCGCCGCCTCGACCGCCGGATCGAGCGCGGCGAAGGTGTCGTCCCACATCTCGACCATCGGGTACGGCGGCGACGTGACCACGAGGTCGACGGAGTCGTCCGGCAGCGCCGACAGGTCGCGGGCGTCGCCGACGGTCACCCGGTGGGTCGTCTCCATCGCCCGCCACCTCTGGAGGCGCGGGCCTAAACCTTCCGTCCCGTCGGACGACCGGGAACATTCAAGCCGCCCGGGGCGCTGACCCGGGGTGTGGCAGACGGGACGGGGCTTCGAGAGGAGTCGGTCGACCACGAGCGCGGGAGTGTCCGCCGGCGGTCCCGCCGGGGCGCGGGTCCGCTACCGGCGTGGCTCCGCCGGGCGGGGCTGGTCGCGCGGACGAACCTCCGGCGCCAGTACCGCACGGCCCGGGCTCACCCGTGGTTCGCCTTCGCGTACCTGTTCTCGCTCGCCTTCGGACTGTTCGTCGCCGTCGGCCGGGCGCCGCTGCCAGGCCTCGCCGCCTGGCCGTACCCCGGTGGCTACGAACTCGGGCGGCAGTTCGCCGCCGGCGACGCCGTCCTCGACCGCGTGCGGGGCTTTGGCGGCGTGTTGTTCGTCCTCCTGGTGCTCGTGACGGTGCTGAAGGAGGCGACCGACAGCGCGATGGACACGCACGTCGACGCGCTGGTGCTGGCCGCCGGCGTCCGCGGCGTCGCCGTCGGCGGTGTGCTGTGGAGTCTCCTGCTCACCGGGTCGCAGTTCGGGGTGATCGTCCTCGCGGGCGCGACCGCCTTCGGGGTCGGTGCCGGCAGCGCCCCCGCCGGCGTCGGACTCGCGCTCGCCGGCGTCGCCCTCCTCCTGGCCGCCGTGCCCGTCGGCTTCGTCTTCGCTCTGGGGATCCGGCTGGCGTTCCAGCGCGTGCCGCTGCTGCGCGAGCACCGACTGCTCGTGGGAGCGCCGCTGGCGGTCGTCTACTTCGGACTGTTCGCCCGGGCGCGGGCCTCGATGGCGCTGCTGTCGGACTCGCCGCTGGGCCGGTTCGCGGACCCCGGCTTCGCGCTGGTCGGGGCCGTCCCGCCGGGACGGGGGGTGCTCGCCCTCGCCCTCGCGGCGACCGCCTCGGTCGGGGCGACCGCCCTGGCGGTGCCGCTGTCGGCGCGGGTGTGGCTGGGCGAGGACCACCGCGGGGCGGAGGAGTCGACGGCCGAGGCCGACTACGGCCCCCGAGAGCGCCGCCTCGACCGCCTGGTCGGCCGGCCGGTCGCCGCCGTCGCCCGCTCGGTGTGGCTGCGGGTCCGCCGGGCGCCGCGGTCGCTGCTGTTCGCCGCGATGTCGGCGGCGCTCGCCGGGACGGTCGCGCTCGAACTCGTCAGCCGCGTGCCGGCGGCGCTGCCCGCGGTCGTCGCCGTCTACGGTGCCGCCACCGTCGGCATGGGGGCGACGCTGAACCCGCTCGGTGCCGCCGGCGTGGGCCTGCCGGCGGCGCTGACGACCGCCGACGGAGGGCGGAGTCTCGTCCGGGGGTACGCGCTGTCGGCGGCACTGCCAGGCGTGCCGCTCGTGGCCGGGGCGACGCTCGTGACGGGACTCGCGACCGGACTCCCGGCGGCGCTGGTGGTCGCAACCGCCGTTCTGGGGGCGGTACTCGCGGCGGTCGGGGCCGTCGTCTCGCTGGTGGTGGGGCTGGCGGTGCCGAACGTCGACGGCCTGCGGCCGACGGGGTCGGGTCTGCAGCCGCCGAAACTGCTGGCGACGACGGCCTTTCTGCTGGTGACGGCACTGCTCGGGAGTCCGGCGCTGGCCGGTGCCGGCGTCACGGGCCGGTCCCCGACGCTTTCGGGGGCGCTGGCGGGGGTCGGCGTCTCCGCGGCGGTGGCGTCGCTGGCCGGCGTCGTCGCCTACCGGCGTGCCGTCCAGAGCGTCGCGGAGTACCGGATCGAGTGACGGTCAGGAGGAGGGTGAGGCCATCCGGCAGCGCTCCATGGCGTCGCGAACGGCCTGCTTCTCGCCGAGCAGCGTGAGGCGGTCGCCGTGCTGCAGGGTGAAGTCGGCGTCGGGGACGTGGTTGTCGCCGTTCCGCCCGACCAGCGCGACGAGCACGCCCGAGGGGATCTTCTGGTCGAACTCCTGGATCGTGAGCCCGACGAACTCGTCGGCAGTCACCGTCGTCTCCTGGACGTCGCCGGTCCGCCCGACCTCGGTCATCCACTGGGCGAGTGTCGGCCGCTCGATGAGGTTGTCGATCGCGGTGGCGGTCGCGAACGTCGAGGAGACGGTCTGGACGCCGAGGTCCTCGTAGGCGTCGACCTTGTCGGGGTCGTTGACGCGGGCGATGACGGTCTCCGGGTCGAAGTTCGACTTCGCCAGCTGTGCGACCAGGAGGTTGGCGTCGTCGTCGCCTGTCGCGGCGACGACTATCTTCGAGTTGTCCGCGCCGGCGGACTGCAGCTGTTCGGTGTCCGTGCCGTCGCCGGCCCGGACGGTGAACCCGCGGTTGCGGGCCCGCTGGACCACCGCCTCGTCCTGCTCGATTATCACGACGTTCTCGCCGCGGTCCTCCAGTCGTTCCGCCAGTGCTCGTCCGACGTTGCCGCCGCCGATGATGATGACACGCATGGGTATCACGTTCAGGAATTCCGCTATCTGCCGCGCGAAGCCGCCCTCGAACACCACCGTCACGAGGATCACCAGGAACACCGTGCCGACGAGCAGGCCGCTCGGCGCGGCCGACTCCGACAGCAGCGGCCCCTCGATCGTCGCCTCGGTGGACAGTTCCAGGGCGAAAAGCGTCGCCACCGACGCCGGGATGATCCCCCGTGGCCCGACGAAACTGATGAACAGGCGCTCGCCGGTCGTGTACCGGTCGCCGATCGTCGACAGCAACACCAGAAGCGGGCGCAACACAAGCGCCACGACGACGACGAGGACGACCCCGCCGACGCCCAGCGCCTGCAGGTCGCCCACGTCCAGCAGCGCCGCCAGCATGATGAACACGAACGAGAGCACCAGAAGCGTCAGGTCGCCCTTGAACTCCTCGATGTCGTGCTCGTAGGGGATCTCCAGGTTGCCGAGCACGATCCCCGCGGTGGCGACCGCGGCGACGCCGGCCTCGCTGGCGAGTTCCTGGGCGGCGCCGAAGGCGACGACCGCCCCCGCCAGCACCAGCAGGCGGGCGTTCTGTGGGGCACTCCCCGGCGAGAGGTCGATGTACCGCAGCGCGTAGTACAGCAGGCCGGCGACCAGGATGCCGATCATGATCCCGATGCCGAGGCGCTCGGCGAACAGCCGCACCAGTTCCACCGCGGTCGGGTCGCCGATCTGGATCGCCTCGAAGGCGACGACGGCGGTGATCGCCGCCGTCACGTCGTTGACGATCCCCTCGGTCTCCAGGGCCGCCGCCACGCGGTTGCGCACGGGGACGACCTGGAGGATGGGGGTGACGACGGTCGGGCCGGTCGCGACCAGCAGCGCCCCGATCAGGAAGGACAGCGCCCAGTCGGCACCCAGCGCGTACCGCACCGTCGCCGCGGTGCCGACCAGGGCGATGAGCGCCCCGACGGTGATGAGTCGCACCGTCTCCGAGGGCGCCTCCCGAAGTTTGGAGATCCGCAGGTTGAACGCCCCCTCGAAGACGATGATGGCGACGCTGACGCCGACCACGGTCGAGATGGGTTCCGCGCCGAACTGCGCTCTCGGCTTGAGCACGCCCAGCAGCGGCCCGAGTATCAACCCGGCCGCGATCAGGAAGACGACACTGGGCACCTGCAGGCGGTCGCCGATCACCTGGGCGACCACGCCGACGCCGATGATCGTCGCCACCAGCGTCAGCAGGCTGGTGCCGCTGCTCTCGCCGACGGCCAGGGCGACCGCCCCCCACGCCGGGTCGGCGACCGCCGCGCCGACCTCACCGAACGCACCCGCCGCTCGCGCCACGCCGGCCGGCCTCACGGCTCACCACCACCTGTCGGGTCGGTCGCAGACGGGAGTGCCGCCATCGCGCCGGCCATACGACCAGGGGGTACAAAAGGGTCCGCTTCCCGGCCCTCGAAGCGCGCCGACTCAGTCCTCCGCAGCGGCGATCACGCCACGGACGTTCATCGCCGTCTCGCCCCGGGCCTTGTGCTCGCCCCACACCGCGGCGGTGTCCGGATCGGCGGACAGCCGCTCGACGGCACCCTCGTCGCCGTACTCCGCCCGGGCGCGCTGGACGGTGTCGACCCACTCCTCCAAGACGCGCTCGTACTCCGCGAGGCGGTCGTCGACCGGGTGGGCGCCGAAGTGGGTGTAACACAGCGTCGACCGGTCCAGCGAGCGCAGCGTCTCCACGTCGGCGAGTGCCTGCTCCAGGTCGAACTGCGGGGGCGGCGTCGTCGGCTCCACCCGGGCGAGCGAGGGGACGTAGATGCCGGCGGCGTCGGCGGTGAACACGGCGTCGTTCTCGGGGTGGTCGAACACCACCTGGTGGGGGGCGTGGCCGGGCGCGGCGTGGGCGACCAGGCGGTGGTCGCCCAGCTCGACCGTCTCGCCGTCCGCGAGCGAGCGCACCCGGTCCTCGGGGACGGGCTCCGGTTCGACGTAGTAGCGCAGCTGGTCGCCGACCGCCTCGCGGGTGCCGGCCCACAGTCGCGAGGGGTCGACCAGGTGGCGGGCGCCGCGCTCGGGCACGGCGACCGTGGCGCTCGGCAGGTGCTCGGCGAGAAAGCCCGCGCCGCCGGCGTGGTCGAGGTGGACGTGCGTGACCGCGACGACCTCGACGGCGTCGCGGGCGATCCCCACGGCGTCGAGCGCGTCGAGCACTCGCTCGTGGTGGGTGCCGATCCCGGTCTCGACCAGCGCGGGCCGCTCGGCGTCCAGCAGGTAGACACAGCCGTACTCGGCGGTGTCGTACATCCCGGTGTCCACGCGGTACAGGTCGGTGCAGTCGCCGGTGTCGACGCGCTCGACGTCGCCGGGTGCCATGCCTCCAGGGGCGAGCGGGGCGGGCAAAAGCACACCGGGCCGACAGTCTTTATTCGCCCGGGGCGGAACCGGGAAACGAGATGGGTACCGCCGCGCGACTCCAGGCGACGCTGACCAGCCGCCCGCTGTCCGGTAACGCGGTGATCCTCCTGACGGCGCTGTACGGCCTGGTCGGGTGGGCACAGACGACGTACACGGTCCACCTGGTGTACCCGCTCGAGGTGGGCCGCTCCACCCCCGGCGGGACGGGCGTCTCCTTCGAGGCCGTCGGCCCGTGGATCGCGGTGGTCACCCAGTACACCTCGCAACTGATGGACCTGTGGTTCGGGCTCACCGCCGTCCTCGCCCTCGTCCTCGCGCTGTTCGCCGAGCGCGGCGCGGTGCTGTCGGTGCCCTCGCTCGTGTGGGGCGTCGGGATCGCCGCGGCGCTCGGCGTGACCGCCTACGCGAACGGCCAACAGATCGCCTACCTCGTCTGGCTCCCGTGGCTGGTGCTGTACGCCGTGGCCTACCCCGTGACGGGGCTGGTGGTCGAGCGCGGCGGCGTCTACTACGCCGCCGGCGCGGTGAGCGCACTGTTGACCCTGTACGGCGTGTTCGCCCTGGTCACCGGCACCGGGTCGCTGGTGCTCACCTCGGATCCGGGGTTCGAGACACCGCTCGCGGGTGCCGTCCTGCTCCCGTTCCCGTACGTGTACGCCGTCCTCGGCGCGCTGCACGTCGTCCCGATGGCCGTCGACGGGCTCCGCGGCGGGCGCCAGATGACGCCCGAGGGCGTGCCGGCGGTCCGCACGGCAGGCGGCGACGGTGAGGGCGACGATGACGACGCCGGCGGCGTCATCGAGGCGTGATCACTCGACGGTGAACGAGCCGACCATCCCGAAGTTGCCGTGGATGAAACACTTGTAGGCGTACTCGCCGGGGGTCTCGAAGGTGCGTGAGTACTCGTGAGGGGCGTCGTAGGTCTTGCTGTCCGGGCCGGCGGTGCCCTCCCAGTCCGCGCCGTCGGGCTGTTCGGTGGGGATCACGTTGTGGCCGTTGCCCTCCCACACCCACTCGACGGTGCCCCCGGCGGCGAGCGTGAACTCCTGGGGTGCGTACTGCGTGCCGCCCTCCCCGACGGTCACCGTCACCGACTCCCGTGGGGTGGACTCCGCCGTGGTCGTCTGCGTGGTCTCCGTGGTCGTGGTCTCGGTGGTCGTGTCACCGTCCGTGGTGGTCGAGTCGCCGTCCGTGGTGGTCGTCTCCTCACCGCTGGTGGTCGTCGTGGTCTCGTCGCCACCCTCGGTCGTCGTCGACCCGTCCCCTCCGTCGCCGTCACCGCCGTCGGCGTCGGGGACGGCGGCGGTGTCCGGCGCGGCGAACAGACAGCCCGCCAGCCCGGCTATCCCCCCGCTTGCGGCCGCCCCGAGCAGCGAGCGTCGTCGCATACGGCCACCGGAGCCCGGCGGAACTTGAGTCTGCGGGTCCGGCGGTCCCGGCGGGCGGGCGCACGGCCGTCACCCCGGCGGGACGCGCTCCGTAACCCCTAACAGCGTGACCCACCGAGAGCCGGATATGCGACGACGAGACCTGCTCACGAGCGTCGCCGGTGCCGGCGCGTTCGCACTGGCCGGGTGCACCGGAGAGAGTGAGGACGACGGCGGCGACGGCGGCGACGGCGGCGACGGCGACGACGGGGCCGACGTCGGCGAGACGGTGTCCCTGGAGGGCATCGCCTTCTCTCCGAAGCGGGCGTCGGTCGACCCCGGCCAGGCAGTCGAGTGGACGAACGAGGAGAGCGTCGGCCACGACGTGACCGCGGACGCCTTCACCGATCAGGCCGCGGACTGGGAGTTCGCCGCGGACCTCTCGGAGGGCGAGTCGACGACGTACACCTTCGAGGAGGCCGGCGTGTACGAGTACCAGTGCACGATCCACGGCGCCTCCTCGATGTGTGGCGCCGTCCTCGTCGGTGACGCCTCGCTGCCGGAGGGGGCGCTGCCCTGCGAGGAGGGGGGCTCAGACGGCGGCAGCGACGGTGGCGACGGCGGCGACGGTGGCGGCGTCGACTACTGACCGTCCGACCACCGCCGACGACCACTCGACCGGCCGTCGCGGCCCCTGTGACCACCTGCCGGGCGACCGACACCCTCTTTTCGGGGCCCGCGGAACGGTCGGTCGATGATCGACCGGGAGCTCCTCCGTGACGACCCCGAGGCGGTCCGACGCGCCATCGAGACGAAGGGCGTCGACCTCGACCTCGACCGCATCGTCGAGCTGGACGAGCGCTGGCGCGAACTGAAGGCACGCGGCGACGACCTGCGC
>CAYODS010000036.1:0-23044 GCA_964402765.1 uncultured Halobacteriales archaeon | reverse complement strand
GACCTAGACTACGACTTCGTCGCCAAGGGCGACGTGGAGGCGGCCGCACACGACCTCGTCCGCAACGGACTGGAGGGCTTCGGCGACCGGATGCGGGACAACGAGGAGGTCGCCCGCTGGGCACGCAAGGGCGCCTTCGTCGTCGAGACCCACCCCAACCACCCGGACTACCTGATCGCCGAACTGGAGACCTCGCGTGGGTGTGCGTACCGCTGCTCGTTCTGCACGGAGCCGCTGTACGGCGACCCTGCCTTCCGCACCGCGGAGTCGGTCGTCCGCGAGGTGGCGGCGCTGTACGAGCGCGGCGTGCGACACTTCCGCCTCGGGCGACAGGCGGACATCCTCGCCTTCGGCGGCGACGGCGAGGCGCCGAACCCCGACGCCCTGCGGCGACTGTACGGCGGCATCCGCGAGGTGGCACCGGACCTGCACACGTTGCACCTGGACAACATGAACCCGGTGACGATAGTCGAGTACCCCGAGCGCTCGCGGGAGGCGATCCGGGTGATCGCCGAGCACAACACGCCCGGCGACGTGGCCGCCTTCGGCCTGGAATCGGCGGACCCCGTCGTCCAGGAGGAGAACAACCTGCTCGTCAGCGCCGAGGAGTGCCTGGAGGCGGTCCGCGTCGTCAACGAGGAGGCGGGCTGGCGCCCCGGCGGCGCGGGCGACCCGCGGGACGGGCCCGTCGAGGAGCGCGCCCCCAACTTCGGCCCGGAGGCGACCCGTCGACTGCCGAAGTTGCTGCCGGGGATCAACCTGGTGCACGGGCTGATGGGCGAGCGCGAGGCGACCTTCGAGCACAACAAGCGGTTCCTCCAGCGGGTGTACGACGAGGGACTCGTGCTCCGGCGGGTGAACATCCGGCAGGTGATGGCGTTCGACGGCACGGAGATGTCCGACACCGGCGCCGAGATCGCCCACGACCACAAGGAGCAGTTCAAGCGCTACAAGCGGGCGGTACGCGAGGAGATCGACAACCCGATGCTGCAGCGCGTGGCGCCGCCGGGCACCGTCCTCCCGGGCGTGCGCCTGGAGTACCACGAGAACGGCACCACCTTCGGCCGCCAGCCCGGCACCTACCCGCTGCTCGTCGGCGTCCCCGGCGAGCGCCCGCTGGGAGAGACGATAGACGTCGCCGTCGTCGATCACGGCTACCGCTCGGTGACGGGCGTGCCGTACCCCCTGTCGCCCGGCGAGGCGACGCGAGCGGAACTCACCGCCATCCCCGGCGTGGGCGACCGGCGCGCCGGGCAGTTGTTGCGTGACCCCGAGGACCTCCCGGCGGTCGACGGCGTCGACCTGGAGCGGTTTCTCACCGACGACCCCACGGTCGCCGTCGAGCCGGACCCGGGACCGACGCCCGGTCCGGACCCCGACGGCGATCCGGGACCGGACGCGACCGACGCCGACTGACCGACCTCGGTAGACATTTGGGGCGCGAACGGGAGCCCCCACACGGTGAGCAACCGTGGAGATCTCCGAGAAACTACTCTGTCTGTTCAGCGCCGAGGTCACCGACGACGACGGTGAGTACACCATCGAGGTGCCCAGCCGCGAGGTGGAGACCGGCGACATCCAGGCCGGCGCGACCTACCGGGTGGCCCTGATCGAGCAGGAACTCGCGGACGACGACGGCTCCGTCCCGAGTTCGGAGCCCCAGCCGCCGGTCGAGGAGGGCGAGACCCGCTACGTCGAGATCGAGGACCTCGGCAAGCAGGGCGACGGTATCGCCCGCGTCGAGCGGGGGTACGTCATCATCGTCCCCGGCGCCGAGGTGGGCGAACAGGTGAAGATCGAGGTGACCGAGGTGAAGTCCAACTTCGCCGTCGCCGAGGTCATCGACGAGCAGTTCTAAAGCGGCGACCCGTCGGGGCCTTTCGCCCCCTCGGAGTCGTGGACGACCACGTTCGGGGCGTCGTCCTCGACCGGTTCGTAGGCGTCCCGCACCGCGATCGCCTCCTCGATCTCACGCACCGCACGCTCCTTGAGCGCCGCCGCCAGGTCCTCGGCGTCCGCCCGCGAGATCTCCCGGCCCAGGCCCTCGCACTCGTGGGCCCGCACCGGGCCGGACTCCTCGACCACCGCGCCCATCGGCTTGTCGACGCCGCCGACCGCGACGCTGAACGGGTACGTCCGGCAGACAAGCGGCCAGTCACCGTACACCGTACAGGTGCCCTCCTCGCCGTCACCGGGGTCGTAGAACGTGCAGTCGCCGCAGTCGTCGACCGCCAGTGCCCACTCGAACGTCTCGCCCTCCGGGCCGTCCGCGCCCTCCGAGAGGCCGTACGGCATCGGGCGGGCCACGTCACGCCAGTCGTACGCCCGGTCGGGGGTGTCGTCGGCCTCGTCGTCACCGGAGGCGTCGGCGTTCTCGGCGGCGTCGCCCCGGTCCCCGGTCGTCGCGTCCCCGTTCAGGCCGTCACGGATCGCACGCACCTCGTCGGGGAACACCGTCGCGGTGTGGGGTTCGCGCTCGCCGGGGTCGTCGCCCTCCGGGTCCGGCTCGTACCCCTTGCAGCAGGCCCCACAGCGGGTGCACTCGAAGCCGATCGCCTCGATGGCGTCGGCCAGGTCCGCGACCGAGAGCGCGCGGGCCCGCTCCAGTTCCGTCTCCAGTGAGTCCACGTCCCCGCCAGGGGACGGGCGGGCAAAAGCGGCGTGGCTCCCGGGTCACAGCGACCGGGCGCGCTCGCCGTCCCAGCGGATCCGCCCCTCGCTCGCGAGTTTCTCGACGTGGGCGCGGACCGTCGCCTCCGCCAGGTCCCGCACCTCACAGACGTCGCGGTCGTAGGCGGCGTCGGTGATCGCCGCGACGGTCTCGACGCCCGCCCGCACCGCCGACAGCACGCGGCGCTCGCGCTCCAGGCGGCGGTCGATCAGTCGCCCGAGCGTCTCCCGCGGGGCGTCGATCACCGGGCCGTGTCCGGGGTACAGTCGCTCGGCGGGCGGCTCCGTCTCGCGCAGTCGTTCGAGCGTGTCGAGGTACGCGCGCATGTCGCCCTCCGGGGCGCCGACGACGACGCTACCCTCCGCGACCGCCACGTCGCCGACGAACAGCGCGGGACGGGGGGCGGCGTCCCCGCCGGCACCGGGGGCCAGGCGGAAGACGACGTGGTCCGGCGCGTGCCCGGGGGCGGCGACGACCGACAGCGGCGGGTCAGTCGGCAGGTCGTCGCCGGGTGCGAACGTCCGGTCAGGGGTGACGCCGGTCGCCTCCTCGAACCGTTCGCGGTGGTCGGCGTGCGCCCAGACGGTCGCGCCGTCGGCGTAGGCGGCCACCCCGCCGACGTGGTCGGGGTGGGTGTGGGTGACGAGGACGTGCTCGACGGCGGCGGCGTCGACGGCGTCGTCCGCGTCGGCGGGGTCGACGAGTGCCGTGCCGACGCTGTAGGCGTTCGTCGTTCCCTCGACGGCGCGGGTTTCGGCCGGGATCGGGACACACGTGACCGCCGGATCGTCCATGCCCCGCGTTCGGGGGGCGCGGAGAAAAGCGACCCGGCGTCAGCGGTCGGCGGCCACGTCCAGGTCGACGTCCAGCTCCGCCAGGCGGTCGGCGACCTCGGCGCGGCGCTCCTGATGTTCCTCGAGGAACTCCCGCATCAGTTCGGCGGCCTCCTCCTTACAGCCGCCACACAGCCGCTCGCCGCCGGCACACTCCTCGTAGACGCGTTTCGCGTACTCGTCGTCGTCGTTCGCGAGCAGGTAGGCGTACAGTTCGTACACGGGGCAGGCGTCGGGTTCGCCGCCGAGTTCGCGCTGTTTCTCGGCGGTCTCGCGGCCGCCGGTCGTCGCCGCCCGCACCTTGTCGTAGCCGTCCTCGGGGTCGTCAAGCAGGGAGATGTGACTCGCGGGCACCGAGGAGGACATCTTCCCGCCGGTGAGCCCGGTCATGAACCGGTGGTAGATCGACGACGGCGCCCGGAAGCCGTAGCCGCCGTGGTCGGTCTCCACCTCGCGGGCCAGCGCGACGGCGTCGCCGTACGACAGTTCGAAGGCGTCGACGTGGGCGTCGTACACGCGTTTCTCGCCCTCGACCGCCTCGACGAGTGCCTCGAAGGCCGCCTCGGTGGCGTTGCGGTCGAGCACCCGCACCCGGGGCCGGAGCGGCTCCTTGCCGGCGTTCTCCAGTTTCCGGACGGCGCCGTCGCGGGCGTCGGTCGCGGCGGTCTCGTACTCTTCGAGCCACGCTGCGGCCTCGACACAGCGGGGCCGATCGGGGTCGTCGGCGTACTCGGCGCGGTGCTCGTAGGCGACGGCGACGAGTTCCCGCTCGGCGTCGTCGAGTTCGAAACTCGCGTAGGCCTCCGTGACCCCGAAGTACCGCACCCGGGCGGCCAGGTCGCGGGCCAGCCGGACGTGTGGGTCCTGGTCCGGGCCGACCGGGATGACCGTCGGCTTCGGCTCCTCCAGTTGCGGGTAGAGGATGTCCGCCATCTGGGTGACGACGGACTGCATGTGCGAGACGTCGGTCTCGCCGTCGAAGTCGTAGATGGCCTGCAGTTCGGAGAAGTTCGCCTCCACGCCCAGCTCGAAGGCCAGATCCTGCACCTCGCGGTTGGTGGACTGGCGGTACAGCGTCCCCTCGTCGGGGTCGAACCCGAGCGCGAGCAGGCTCAGCAGGTAGTCACGGGCGTGCTCGTCGATCTCCTCCCAGGAGAGCCCGCGGGCGGAGTGAGCCTCGAGGTCGGCGATCAGCCCGTAGGCGTCGCCGCCCTGTTGCTGGTGCCAGACCAGTTCGTCGAACACGAGTTTGTGGCCGATGTGGGGGTCGCCGGTGGGCATGAACCCCGACAGCGCGGCGAACGGGTCGTCCGCCTGCATCGCGCGGGCGACGAGCCGGTAGTCGCGGTGGCCGAAGATGACACCGCGACGCATCAGGTAGTGTGGCGCCGGAACCTCATCGAGCACCGACTCGAAGCGCTCGATGCCGAACTGCTCGAACAGCCGCCGGTAGTCCGCGACCGTCGAGGAGCCCCAGGGGTCGATCGTCACCCGGTCGCCCTCGCTCTCGACGCCGCCGTCGGTCGCCGCCCGTCCCGTGGGAGCGGCGTCCCCGGGGTCCGCACCTGTGGCGGCGTCCGCGTCCTCGCCAGCGGAGTCCTCCGTCATGGTCGCGCTCGCGCCGGACGCCACAAGAAGGTTCGCCTTCGGGCGGTCACCCCGAGAGGTGGTCGGCGACGTCCTCCCGGACGACGGTGTCACAGTACGCACACCGCAGCCCCTCGGGCAGCACCTCGAAGGTGGCCTCGACCGGTTCGTCCGCCGTCGTGATACACCGCGGGTTCGGACACTCGACCACGCCGACGACCCGCTCCGGCCGGGAGACGCGGCGCTTCTCGACCACCTCGTAGTCGCGGATGAGGTTGACCGTCGCGTCCGGGGCGATCAGCGACACCACGTCGAGTTCGGCCCCGCTGACCGCGCGGCCCTCGACCTTCACCACGTCCTTGCGGCCGAGGCGGTCGCTGGGGACGTTCATGCCGACGGAGACGGTGTCGCCGCCGCTGCCGTCGATGCCGAGCACCCGGAGGACGTTCAGCGCCTGGCCCGCCCGGACGTGGTCGATCACCGTCCCGTCACGGATCTTCGCGACTCGCATCGCCGGTTCGTGCCCGTCGCCGTCGTCCGCGCTCGCCGGGGGCGCGTCGCGGTCGGTCACGCCTCATCACCCCCGGGCAACAGGAGGTCCAGCAGCGCCATCCGCACGGGGACGCCGTTGTGGGCCTGCCGGAAGTAGACGGCGTGGTCGGTGTCGTCGACCGCTGGCGCGATCTCGTCGACGCGGGGCAGGGGGTGCATCACCACCAGGTCCTCGCGGGCGTCGGCCAGGGTGTCGGCGTCGATCCGGTACTCGCCGGCGACCTCGCGGTAGGCGGACTCGTCGGGGAACCGCTCGCGCTGGATGCGGGTGACGTACAGGGCGTCCAGCGACGACAGCACGGCCGAGAGGTCGGTGTGTTCGCGGACGGTCGCACCCGCCTCGTGGAGGTCGTACCGCACCCCGGCGGGCAACTGCAGCCGCTCGGGGCTGACGAAGTGCTGCTCGGCGTCGAAGGCGGTCAGCGCCCGCGCCAGCGAGTGGACCGTGCGGCCGTACTTCAGGTCGCCCACGATACCGACGGTCACGCCGTCGAGACCGACGGACTCCCGCAGCGTGTACAGGTCCAGTAGCGTCTGCGTGGGGTGGTGCCCGGCGCCGTCGCCGGCGTTCACCAGCGGCACGTCGACGTGTTCGGCGGCGAGTTTCGCGGCCCCCTCGCGGGGGTGGCGCAACACGATCGCGTCGGCGTACCCCTCGATCACCCGGACGGTGTCGGCGAGCGTCTCCCCCTTCGCGACGCTCGACTCCTCGGGCGTGCCCATGTCGACGACGTCACCACCGAGGCGGTGCGTCGCCGTCTCGAAACTCATCCGGGTGCGCGTGCTCGGCTCGAAGAAACACTGCACGACGACCTGGCCCGCGAGGCGGTCACCGACCGCCGCGCCGTCGGCGATCGCCGCCGCCCGGTCGAGGACGCGCTCGACGGCCGCCCGGTCGAGGTCCGCCGTCGTGATCACCTGGTCCGGCCACATCGGGTCGATCCCCGACGGCCTGGGTCTTGAATCCACCCGTCACCGCTCCACTGACCGGCCCCGGACCCAAAGAGCCAACTTGCCGCCGCCCCCGCTCCCGGGCGTGCCGACCGTCGAG
Organism: uncultured Halobacteriales archaeon; assembly: GCA_964402765.1. Classification (GTDB taxonomy): domain Archaea; phylum Halobacteriota; class Halobacteria; order Halobacteriales; family SW-7-71-33; genus SW-7-71-33. The sequence goes on along the minus strand of CAYODS010000036.1, from coordinate 16,350 downwards.
GCGCGTGGCGTCGACCTGTACTACGAGACCGCGGGCGAGGGACCGCCGGTCGTGTTCGTCGGCGACGCCGGCCTGGGCGCCTGGCAGTGGGGCTGGCAGCACCGCGCCGTCGCCGGTCCGTACCGCACGCTGGCCTACGACCACCGCGGCGTCGGCCGCTCGACCGGCGCCGACGCCGACCAGTCCGTCGCGACACTCGCGGCGGACCTGCGGGCCGTCGTCGGCGCCGCCGGGATGGGCCGCCCCCACCTCGTCGGCGCCGGACTCGGGGGCGCGGTCGCCCTGACCTACGCCGGCGAGAACGCCGTCCGCAGTCTCACGCTTCTGGGCACCTCGCCCGGCGGCCCACGCGCCGCCCTCCCGCCCGCCGGGGAGCGCCCGACGTGGTGTGCGCCGCCCGACGACCCCGACGCAGTGCGGGATTCACTCGACGCGCTCCTCTCGGCGGCGTTCCACGAGGCCCACCCCGACGTGATCGAGGGGATCGTCGAGTGGCGCCAGGAGGAGGACGCCCCACCGGGCGTGTGCGAGCGCCAGCACGCCGCGCTGGACGCGTTCGAGGCGACCGACCTGTACGAGGTCACCGCGCCCGCGCTGGTGGTCCACGGGGAGGACGACTGCGTCGTCCCGCCCGAGGAGGGTCGCGACCTGGCCGAGCGACTCCCCCGCGGGGAGTTCGTCGGGTACGAGGCCGGCCACTTCGTCGGCGTCGAGCGCTCGCGCCCGGTGAACGACCGCCTCGTCGCCCACCTGGAGGCGGTCGAGGACTGATCAGTCCACGCGGACGGTCCGCTCGGCGACGACCGGCGCCAGCGGCACCTCGGGGAAGGCGACCCGCACCCGGTAGGTGAGTTCGTCGTGCCCGGGCGCGCCGAAGACGGCCACCGGGAGCGTGCGCTCGTCGGTGAGGTAGGCGTCCTCGGCGGTCATCTCGCGGCCGTTGACGGTGACGCGGACGCCGACGCGGGCGCCGCCGCCGTCGTTGTCGACCGACACCTCACACATCGCCCGCTCGCCCTCCGCTATCGCGTCGGGCACGCCGTCGAGGTCGACCGTGACGCTGGGCAGGTCGGCGGCGTTGTCGACGACGCGCTCGGCGACGCCGTCGGGCAGCCCGGCGGCACTCACCGCGGCGACGCCCGCGGAGACGACCTCGCCGGGCGTCTCGATCCCCGCCTCCGCGAGGCGGCGGGCGCGCTCGGCGCCGACACCGTCGACGGCGGTCAGCCCGACGTAGTCGGCGTCGGCCCCGGTGTCGACGCGGGCGGCGACGCGGGCGACGGCGTTTGCGGCGGCGGCGCCGGCGAAGCGGTCACAGAACGCCCGCAGCGCCGACAACAGTCGGCGGGCGTTCTGGCGGATCACCCAGGCGTCACCGCGGAGGTCCTCCGGGGTCTCGCCGATCATGCCCGTCCGGAGCACGGCCAGCACCTTCCGGGCGCCGGGCGCGAGTTCCTCGCTCTCGCTCCCGAGGACGGCGTCGACGGCGTCGGTCTCGTCGCTGCGGGCGCTGACGCTGTCGAACTCGGCGGCGCGGGCGACCGCCCGCAGCACCGCCCCCTCCGAGGGCGTTCGCCCCGCCGACAGCGTCTCGGTGAGGTCGTGGAACTCCTCGGCGGTGGCGAGTCGGAGGTAGTACTTCGAGGTGAGCCGCCCCAGCGGCGTCGCGTCGACCGACAGGTCCGGCCCGGTCTCGACGAAGCCCCGCTCGACCAGCGACTCCAGGGTGGCGCTCACCCGGTCGCGCAGGCCCGCGAAGTCGTACTGCTCGGGGCTGGCGGCGGCCCGCACGTAGTAGAAGGTGCGCTCGAGCCACGCCATCACCTCGTCCACGTCGGCGAGCGTCCCCATCGCGATCTCGGCGTTGAGGTGGGCGTCCAGTTCGTCGGCGAGGTGTGACTCGATCGGCTTGCCCCGCTCCAGCAGGCGCTCGTAGCGGTCGGCCTCGTCCGGTTGGGCGATCACGTGGGCGTACCCCACGTCGTCGTAGTCGGGGCGTCCGGCCCGGCCGAGCATCTGGAGCACGTCCAGCGGGTTCAGGTCCACCTCACCCTCCAGGGGGTCGTGCAGTTTCGTGTCCCGGATGACCACACACCGCGCCGGGAGGTTCACCCCCCAGGCGAGCGTCGAGGTCGAGAACAGCAGGTCGATCCGGCCCTCTCGGAACCACTCCTCGACGCGGTCCTTGTCCTCCCGAGCGAGGCCGGCGTGGTGAAAGCCGACGCCGTCGACGACGGAGTTCGAAAGCGTCTCGTCGCGCAACTCCCGCGCCCGGGTGTGGAAGTCGTAGTCAGAGCGGTCACCCAGCGCGATGTCGCGCTCGGCGAGTTCGTCGCGGGCCTTCTCGGCCGCGCGGACGGTGTCCGCCCGGGAGGCGACGAACACCAGCGCCTGGCCGTCCTCGGTGACGTGTGGCTCCGCGAGGTCGAGCGCCCGGTACAGCCGGCGGTACTTGTCGGCGAAGGGGTTCTCGCCGCGGCTGTAGGTCTCGACGCTCGCGTGTAACTCGACCGGGCGGTAGTCGTCGCCGAAGGCGAAGGTGCAGTCCGGCGGGGCGTCGAGCCACTCGGCCACGTCCGCGACGTTCTCCATCGTCGCCGACAGCGCGACGATCCGGGGGGCACACAGCCGCCGGAGACGGGCGACGGTCACCTCCAGAACGGCGCCGCGCTTGTCGGAGTCGAGCAGGTGCACCTCGTCTATCACGCAGCAGTCGACGTCCTCGACGAACCGGTAGCGACTGCTGTCGTGTTTCCGGGTGGCGGAGTCGGCCTTCTCCGGGGTCATCACGAGGATGTCCGCCCGCTCGGCCTTCCGGGGGTGCAGGTCGCGCTCGCCGGTGACGACGTACACCGAATACCCGAGGTCCTCGAAGCGGTCCCACTCGGTCTCCTTCTCGTTGGTCAGCGCCCGCATCGGGGCGACGAACAGCGCCGTGCCACCGGCCCGCAGCACCCGGCAGATGGCCGCCTCCGCCAGCGCGGTCTTGCCACTCGCGGTCGGAGCGCTGACGACGACGTTCTCGTCGCCGTCGAGCACCGCCGGCAGCGCCTCCCGCTGCATCCGGTTGAACTCCTCGAACGGGAACGCCGCCGCGAACTCGGGGAGCACCTCCTCGACGCGCACAGGGCGTGGGAGGGCCGGCCCCCACATACGAATTCGGATCGGCGATTATAGCGCGAGCGACCCCGTCGCTGAGGTCGGTATCCACTTCGATCGAACAGCCAGAAAGCCCCCGGCGGCTCGCTGCCGCCGGGCGGCTCTGCTGCCCGGCTGCCAGAGGCGCGTAGCGCCTCGCGGGCTGCGACTCGCTGCGCTCCTCACTCGCTCACTTCGTTCGCTCGTGGCGGTGCTTGTGTCGTCTCGCTCAGCGAGCCGCCGGCCCCTTTCAGTCCCGCCCTGCCGGAGTTCTGCCGGGTGGGACTGAAAGGGGCCGGGCCGGAGCGGGCGCGTCACGAAGCAAGGACCGCAGGGAGCAAAGCGACTGAGGACCGTCCTCAAAAATCGCCGCTGGCGATTTTTGGGATCCAGCAAATCTTCGATTTGCGCGACAGCGAGTGAGGTGGCCGCTCCGGCCCGGGGGCTTTCTGGCTCTCCACGTCAACGGGGTCTGTCGCCTCCGCTGCTCGCACGGACACCTCTCGACTCCGACTCCCGTACACTCATACCCGCGCCGCCGCAACCGGCGGGGGATGCACGAGCGCGACTACATGGAGGGCACCCGCGGGGCGATGGCCGTCGACTGGGAGCAGCGCATCGACACCCAGCGGATGCGTCGCCAGCGCAAGGAGCGCGTCCGCGAGCGGATGCGCGACGCCGGCTTCGGGTCGCTGCTGCTGGTGAACGACCCGAACGTCCGGTACGTGACGGGGCTGGCGATGACCGGCGGCTCTGGCGCCGACCACTACACGCTGCTGACCGAGGACGGCGACGTGGTCCACTGGGACACCGCCGACCACGCCATGAACCAGCGCCACAACTGCCCGTGGCTGGAGGACGTCCGCTACGCCTGTCCCGGCCTGGGCAACGTCCCCCGGGCGTCGGGGTCGGCGTCGGCGCGGGACTTTCTGGCCGGCACGATGGCCGACACCGTCCGCGAGGCACAGCGGGAGTACGGCGTCGCCTCGCAGCCGATGGGGATCGACGTGGGGTCGCGTCGGCTCCGCGAGGCCCTGGAGGAGCGCGGCGCGGACCTGCGTGGCGGCGCCGGGCAGGTGCTGGAGGACGCCCGCAAGACGAAGACCCGCGACGAGATCGAGTGCCTGCGGCAGGTCGCGGCGATCTGCGAGGCGGGCTTCCAGGCGATCACCGAGAGCGCGAAACCCGGCGCGAGGGAGTCAGAGGTGTGGGGCGACGCGGTGCGGGAGGTCTGGCGGCACGGCGCGATGGTGCAGGGCGGCTACCTCACCAGTGGGCCGAACACCTGGCCGAAACACCAGGCCAACACCACCGACCGGACGATCCGCCCGGGCGATCTCGTGTACGCCGACTTCTACAACGTCGGCTACCTGGGCTACCGGTCGTGTTACTACCGGACGTTCTCGATGGGCGAGCCCACCGACGCCCAGCGGGAGGCGTACCGCCGCGCCGTCGAGGACCTGTACGACGTGTTAGAACGGATCGAGCCGGGCGCGACGACCGACGAGATAGTCGAGGGGTTCCCCGACCGGGAGGGCGAGCAGATGGACTACTACGGCGCCGAGGACTACTGGCAGATGACGACGAACCACTGGGCGCACGGGCTGGGCCTCCAGCTGTACGAGGTGCCGCTGATCTGGCGTGGCGTCTCGCCGGACCACCCGATCGAGATCGAGGCGGGGATGACGATGGCCGTCGAGACACAGCGCCCCGCCGACCGGCAGGGGGTGCGGGTGGAGGAGATGGTGGTCGTCCGCGAGGACGGCGTCGAGGTGCTCAGCCAGTGGCCGGTCGAGGAGATCACGCGGATCGACTACTGACCGGACGAGAGACGGAATGACGACCGCCAGTCGGCGACGGTCAGGCGATGTCCCGCGAGGTGTCGATCGCGACCTGGTCGGTGAGTTCGAGCTTGATCGTGTCGGTGAGCGCGGAGCCGCCGCGGAACTTCGGCACGGAGAGGCGGTTGACGAGGTCGGTACCGCGGACGCTGGTCTCCAGTTCGAAGATCACGTCGGCCATGTGTTCGGTGGTGTCGCGGTTCTCGGGGACGTGGTGGCCGTCCAGGCAGTGGAGGATCGCGATCGAGCCGGTGTTGACCATGTGGTTGCGCACCTCGTTGAGGAAGGTGCGGTAGCGGTTGGGCTCGGACCGTTCGAGTGGGTCGACGGTGTCGATGATGAGGTTGGCCTCCTCGGGCAGCGCCCGGATGAGCTTGCTCGCCTTGTCCAGTGGCTCGGTGCCGGTGACGTCACGCACCGTCGGGTCACCGACCGGCGCCTCGGTCGCCTCGATGGCGTCTTTCGCCGCCTGCTGGTTGCGCTCGGTCGTCAGGTACAGCGACCCCCGGGCCGCGGTGAGCTGGTACAGCAGCAGTTCGGCCTGGCTCGACGGCGACGCCGTCATCGCGACCACACTACCGGCCGGTACGCCGCCGTTGAGTTGGCGATCGAGGATCTCCATCCCGGTGTCCAGCCGGCCAGCCATCACCCGCGATTCAGGACGCACACACTAAAATAGTGGTGCCGGCGTCAGTCGGGCGGCGGCCGTCGCCGGGGGCCCGACCGCGTCCCGTCGGCGTCCGGGTGTGTCCCCTCGGCGACGGCCACCACCGTCCCGTCCGTCGCCGCCAGCAGCGCCCGGCGGGCGCGGGCGACCGCCGGGTCCGACAGGGGGTCCTCGACGGCGGGCGCCGGGGCGACCGGAGCGTCGAGCAGCCGCTCGACCCGTCCGGTCGGGCCGTCGCCGACCAGCAGACAGCCCACGACCGGCGTGCCGACCGCCCGCGACAGGGCGGCGGTCTTCGCGCCGTCACGCAGCCCCGCCGGGGTCGGCCGCGAGACGACCACACTCCCCGCCGCGAGTCGCAGCGGGTCGGCCACGTCCGGCCCCGCGCCCGCCGGGCAGTCCACCACCACCGCCGCGTCGACGTGAGCGACCCGGCGCAGCGCCCGCCGCATCGTGTCGCGGTCGACGCCGGGCGCCGAGGGGAGCACCGCCGCCCCGGGTCGGCCGGGAACGGGACGAGCGACGGCGGCGAGCGAGCGCCCCGTCGTTCCGGGACCACGCCGTCGCTCGTCGCCGTCGGCGTCGTCGCCGACCAGCGCCGCGGCGGTCGGGCGGCCCGGGACGCCCGCGAGGACGTGCAGGTCGGGCATGTCCCGGTCGGCGTCGACCGCGAGTACCCGGCGGTCGTCCGCCAGGTCGAGCGCCAGCCCCAGCGCCGTCGTGGTCTTGCCGACCCCGCCCTTCCCGCCGGCGATCGCCAGCATACCGCCGACTGTCGCGGGATCGGTCTTCAACCTGTGGACGAGAGCGGCCGCCGGGCCGCGTTCCGTCGCCCACTCGCGGCCCGCAGTACTTAACCGACCACGCGCCCGAGACGGGGTATGGACGACGACCGCGAGGACCACGAGTTCTCCGAGGGCCAGGGGTTCGACGACCCGTACGAGGGGTTCGACATCGACCCGCCCGAACTGGAGGTCGACCCCGAGCAGGTCGACCCCGTCGACTCCCGCGTGGTCGGGGACATGCTGGACGAGCGCCAGATCCCCGCCGACCGGGTGGACGCCGAGAAACTACTGGAGGTGGGGATCTCCTACACCCGGATCAACCGCTACGAGCAGGCCACCGAGGCCCTGGAGCGGGCGGCCCGCTACGCCGAGGACGACGGCATCGAGCAGGAGGCGTGGGTGAACAAGGGCGCCGCCCACGCCGAACTGGAGGAGCACGACGCCGCCATCGGTGCCTACCGCGAGGCACTCGACATCGACGACGACAGCGAGCACGCCGCCACCGCACACACGAACCTCGCCTTCGCGCTGTGGGAGTCCGGCCGCTCGGAGCAGGCCCTGGAGCACGCCGAGCGGGCCGTCGAGGTTGACGAGCGCTTCGCCGAGGCGTGGTACAACCGTGGGTTCTTCCTGCTGGAGCGGGGGCTGGCGGAGGACGCCGTCGACGCCTTCGACAACGCCATCCGCCTGGGGATGCGCACCGCGACGGTGTTCGAGGAGAAGGCCCGCGCCCTGGAGGAGACCGGCGAGTACGACGAGGCCGAGGAGGTCGCCGACCGCGCGAAGGAGATGCGCGAGCGTGCCGAGCAGGACCTCGTCGACGAGCACGGCCAGGGCGGGTAGGATGACCGACCAGGAGAACGGCACCGGTCCCGGGCCGGACCCGGAGGACCTGCGGGAGTTCGGGGCCGACGAGGGGCCGGACGCGACCCTGCTGGTCCGGGAGCGGTCGACGCCCGAGGGGTTGCTGGTGTCGGTGTGTGACGAACCGCTCCTGGGTGATTCCTTCTCGACGCCCGACGGCGAGGTGTCGATCGAGGTGACCGAGGAGTTCTACGGCGGCGACCCCCGCGACCGGGACGCCACCGCGGAGACGCTGACCCGCGCGGAGGTCGCCAACCTCGTCGGCGACCACGCCGTCTCGCTGGCCGTCGAGGTGGGGCTGGTCGACCCCGCGAACGTCCTCGATCTCGACGGCACGCCCCACGCACAGTTCATGCGACTGTGAGCCGGGACACGTCAGCGGGCCGACCGAAGGGGTATTGAGGCTCGGGACCCCAGCGGAGATAATGGGAACGCAGGACACCGAACTCCTCGACGTCGAGCGGATACGCGAGGACTTCCCGGTTCTCGACCGATCGGTCAACGGGCACGACCTCGTCTACCTGGACAACGCCGCGACCAGCCAGACGCCGGAGCCGGTCGTCGAGACGATCGCCGACTACTACCGCCGGTACAACGCCAACGTCCACCGCGGGCTCCACCAGTTGAGCCAGGAGGCCTCTATTGCCTACGAGGACGCCCACGACCGCGTCGCGGAGTTCATCGGCGCCGACGGCCGCGAGGAGATAGTGTTCACGAAGAACACCACCGAGTCGATGAACACCGTCGCCTACGCCTGGGGACTGAACGAACTCGGCCCGGGCGACGAGATCGTCCTCACCGAGATGGAACACCACGCCTCGCTGGTCACCTGGCAGCAGATCGCAAAACGAACCGGCGCCACCTGCCGGTACATCGGGATCGACGACGAGGGCCGCCTGAACATGGACCACGCCCGCGAGCTGATCGGCCCCGAGACGGCGATGGTGTCGGTGCTGCACGTCTCGAACACGCTCGGGACGGTCAACCCCGTCGCCGAACTCGCCGACATGGCCCACGAGCAGGACGCGTACATCTTCGTCGACGGCGCACAGGCGGCGCCCAACCGCCCGGTCGACGTCGAGGCGATCGACGCCGACTTCTACGCCTTCTCCGGGCACAAGATGCTGGGCCCGACCGGGATCGGCGTCCTGTACGGCAAACAACACCTGCTGGAGGAGATGGATCCCTACCTCTACGGCGGGATGATGATCCGGAAGGTCACCTTCGAGGACGCCACCTGGAACGAACTCCCCTGGAAGTTCGAGGCGGGCACGCCCGTCATCGCCCAGGGGATCGCGCTGGACGCCGCCATCGACTACCTCGAAGAGGTGGGCATGGACCGCATCAGGCGTCACGAGGAACGACTGGCGGCCTACGCCCACGACCGCCTCACCGAGCACGACGACGTCGAGGTGTACGGCCCGTCCGCCGAGGACCGCGTCGGCCTCGTCTCCTTCAACGTCGACGGCGTCCACGCCCACGACCTCTCCGAGATCCTGAACGAGTTCGGCGTCGCGGTGCGGGCCGGCGACCACTGCACCCAGCCCCTGCACGAGGTGCTCGGTGCCCCCGCCTCCACGCGGGCCTCGTTCTACCTCTACAACACCCGCGAGGAGGTCGACGCCCTGGTCGACGCCGTCGACGAGGCGCGCCGCCTCTTCGCCTGAACCTTTTTCCGCCTCGGGTGGCCGGAGGCCACCGCTCGGCGCAAAAACGTTCGTGAAAAAGGCCGACTGCGAGCCGGCGGCTCGCAGTCGGCGAACCGTGCGCCTGCGGCGCACGGATGCACTCCTTCCCGTATCGGCGCGCTCCCGTGGCGCGACTCGCTCGTCCCTCGCCTGCTTCGAGAACCGGTAGGTATCCCGACGCCGTCCCCCGGCCGCGCCCCAGTATATATAGTCTACATATTACCCGTTACATTGATGTGTTCCCCGCCCCTACGTAAGACGTTACCGATGTCACTGGGAGACTACGACGAGGAGGAACACGAGCGGCGCGAGAAGAAAAACAGCGAGGTGGACGCCGCCTTCGACGACGAGCGCGCGGAGTACGAGGGCGAGGTGAAGTCCGGCGACGAGTCCACGGAGGACCTGCTGGACCAGTTCGAGCGGCTCAACTCGGAGTGAGGTCGTCCTCGGCGCCGGGGGTGCGCAACTGCAGGGTGGCGATCGAGGCGGCGGAGACGCCGACGACCGCCAGCACGTGTCCCGTCACCACCACCAGCAGGACCGGGCGCTCGAGCACGAACGGGAGCAGCAGCGTCTGGACGAGTCCGAACCCGAGGTTGATCGCGTCGGCCCGCTGGAACCGCCGGGCGGTCTCGGCGTCGAAGGTGAACCGGTAGGAGCGCCACAGCGCCACGACACAGGCCCACCAGCCGGTGCCGATCCGGTAGACCACGTCCCACAGCACCAGCAGGGTGACGTACACCACCGGCGTCGGCTGGTCGGCCGGCGGGCCGAACAGCGTCTCCACCAGCGGCTCGCCGCCCTGCTGGGGGTCGAACACGAACAGGTGCGTGATCAGCGCGACGAAGGCGAGCACGCCCAGCACGACCTCGACGCTGGAGCCGAACAGCAGGCGGCGGTACTCCTCGGGGGCCGGGATCGAGCGCAGGCGATCGCCCAGTTCGAGCATCACGGCGCTGCCGACGCCGGCGACGACGACGGCGACGGTGCCGGCGACCAGCGCCGCCTGTGGCAGGTCGTACACGAGCCACAGCGCCACCAGCAGCACCTCGAAGCCGACCACCTGGACGGCGATCGCGACGCGGTTTGGCACCTCGACGCCGGGCAGGGCGCCGACGATGCTCTCGTACACCCACGTCTCCCCGTACTCCGTCGCCGTCGCCCGCTCCTCGTGGCCGTGGTCGGTCATCGTTTCTGGGGCCGTCTCGTGCCGGTCGGGGCACCCGGCACACTTCAGTCGCCGGATCCCTGCTCGCTCGTCCATCGCCCGCCGTCGGTGGCCGCCTCCGTGTCCGCCTCGGGGTCGGGCTCCGGCGCGTCCCCGCCCGGTCCCACGGCGACGGCGTCGGGACCGAGCGCCCGCCGCACGGTCTCGTCGAACGGCGTGAGGTCGACGTCGACGTGGTCGCGGATGCTGTCGTCGGTGACGACGACCGGATTGCGGAGCCCGTCGATCAGCGGGTGGGTGATGCTGCGTGGCATGTCGGTGACGAGGTCGAGCCAGTACGCCGACAGTTTCGGCGACAGCACCGGCACCGGGACGATGAACAGCGTCCGTCCCAGCGCGGCGGCGGTCCGGCGGAGCACCGCCTGGTAGGTGAGCACGTCGGGACCGCCGATCTCGTAGGTGCCGCCGGCGGTGCCGGGGGCGTCGAGGACGCCGATCAGGTACTCGATCGTGTCCTCGATGCCGATGGGCTGGCAGTCGGTGCGGACCCAACTCGGGGTGACCATCACCGGCAGGCGGGTGACCAGCTGCCGGATGAGCTCGAAACTTGCGCTCTCGCTGCCGACGATGATCGCCGCCCGCAGGACGGTGAGGTCGTACTCGCCCTCCGCGAGGACGTGCTCGACCTCGCGGCGGGAGCGCAGGTGTTTCGAGAGGTCGTCGCTGTCGTCACCCAACCCGCTGAGGTAGACGACGCGGTCGACGCCGGCGGCGCTGGCGGCCTGGGCGAAGTTGTGTGCCGCCCGGCGATCCCGCTCGGCGAAGTCGCCGTCACCGCTGCCGTCGTCCATCGAGTGCACCAGGTAGTAGGCGGCCTCGGCGCCCGCCAGAGCGTCGTCGAAGTCGCCGGGGTCGAGCAGGTCACCCTCGGCGACCGCCACCCCGGGCGGGGCGTCGTACCCCGCGGCGTCCCGCGTGAGCACGACCACCTCGTGGCCGCGCTCTATCAGTGCCGGGACGAGTCGCCCGCCGACGAACCCGGTCGCCCCGGTGACCAGCACTCGCATACGCGTCGTTCGGTCCCGAGGTTCTTAATTCCGCGCCCGTGCGGTCCGGGTCCTCGCCCGCCGCCCGCGACGGGGGTCAGACCCTTGTGGCCGGCCCGTCTACCAGGTGCATGGCCTCGGACCCCTGCGACGGCTGTGGCCGGTCGGTGTCGATCGCCGGCGGCGTGGCGAACCTCTGGTCGACCGGCGGGGACCGCACGGAGGGTGTCACCCTGGAGTTGACCGACGGCACCGAGCACTTCCTCTGTTACGACTGCGTCGAGCGCCTGCCCGACGACCACGCTCCCACCGCCGAGGACGTGGCCGCTCTGCCCGACGCCGACTAGATCGCCGTGACGCCGTAGATGACCATCGAGCCGATCATGAGTACGGTGAAGACGATCGCGATCCACTGCTGGCGGTCGAGCCCCGTGATCATACGCTGCCGTACTCGCCGTGCGATTATAAGTGCTCCCACGGGGAATCCCAAGGTTGAATCTCGTCGCCACCCAACTGTGAGCGGGGGCACGTAGCTCAGTCCGGAGAGAGCGTCGGACTTCTAATCCGACGGTCGTGGGTTCGAATCCCACCGTGCCCGTGTGCCGCGAACACCCTCGTGAGCGGCGCACGGGCCAGGGATTCGAACGAGAGGAGACGCAGCGCCCGAGCGGAGCGAGGGTGACCGTCTCTGCGTGGTTCGAATCCCACCGTGCCCGTCGTCTGCGAACGACAGTGAGCAGCGACGGCGCCGTGGGATTCGAAGTAGGGAGCAGAAGGTGAGCGAACGGAGGGAGCGAACGAAAGCGACCGTAGTTCGAATCCCACCGTGCCCGTGAGACCGCCGAGTGCTACGAGGCGTGTCGAACGTCGCACGTGGGATTCGAAGTAGGGAGCGAGAGGTGAGCGAGCGAAGCGAGACGCGACCGTCGGGAGCGTCTCGGGGGCGAGCGGCGGAGCCGCGAGTGGGCGAGCACGGGAGCGACCGTGGTTCGAATCCCACCGTCGGCGTGCGCCGAGCGTCTTGGTGGACGCCCGCGCCGGTCAGTCGCCGAAGCCGGGCCAGGAGCCGCTGCCGTTGAAGCGACTGATGTACTCGAGCACGTCGGTCGCGGTGACGGTGCTGTTCTCGTCGTTGTACGCCTCGATGGCCTGGAGCACCTCCTGGGACTCCACCTCGCCGTCGCCGTCGTCGAACCGGCGGGCCAGCAGCGGGCCGCTCCGAACCCGCGTCGTCGTGGGGATCGCGGGGTCGCCGGCGACGTTGTTCTGCGGGTCGGTGACGCGGCCGTCGTTCAGCCGCAGGTTGGTGCCGAGTCCGGCGGCGAGGTCGTTGAGGTTCGCGCGGGCGTCGTCGGGGGCGGCCGCGCTCCCCAGGAGGACGACGGCACCGCCGGCGTCACGGAACGACCGCACCGCCGCGCGCTCGGTGGCGGTGAACTCCGAGACGGGCGTGGTGACGATGAGTGCCTGCGCCTCGGAGAGGCGGTCGCGGGTGACGTCGTTCGTCTGTTCGAGGTTTGTGCCCCGCCCCTCCAGGTGGCGCTGGTAGTAGGCGGCGTCCTCGCTCGACAGCGCGTAGTCGACGCCGAACTGGCCGTGCCCGCCGTCGATGTAGACGGGCCCGTCTACGTCGGCGAGGTACTCTATCACCGCCGACAGGAACGGGAAGTTGGCGTAGCCGCTGGTGTCGACGTCGAACCCCTCCAGGCGCTCGTATGACTCGTCGACGATCAGCGCACCGCCCAGGGCGACGCCCGCGTCCTCGTCGACGGCGAACAGGGGTGGGCCGCCGCCGTAGGACAGTCCGTCGCCCGTCTGCTGGGCGGTCGGCTCGGCGCGGACCGCGGTCACGTCGCCGGTGACGCGCCCGTCCGCGAGGCGGACGCTCGCGGTCTCGGGAAAAAACAGTTCCTCGAGGGGCTGCTCGCGGTACGGCGTCGCCGCCGAGACATCGCTCTCGGTCCAGACGCCGCGGTCCGCCTCGCGGGCGTCGCGCTCGGCGGCCCAGAACTCCTCGTGGCGGGACAGCGTCGAGCCGTAGGCGCGGGCGTACCCCTCCTCGATCATTTGACGATTGTACAGCGTCTCGCGGGTGCCGTCGCCGTCGGCGTCGTAGCGGGCGTAGGCGAGGTACCGCGTCGGGTCCCGCAGCGGTTCGTTCTCGTCGAAAAAGAGGGTGACGCGCTCGCCCTGCAGGACTTCCCCGTCGTCGTCGAACTCGACGACGAGCTGGTCCTCTGCGAACTCGGTCGCTCTGCTCGCCCACTCGGTGAGGTAGTCGGTGGTGCGGGCGTCGGGGTCGTCGTCGATCCCCTCCCGCGTCTCGAACAGCGAGTCGGGACCGCGGAAGTTGCCCGTCGTCGGCACGAACGGGGCGCCGTTGTTGTTCGCGTCGTCGACGACCTGGTCGTCGTTGAACCGGAAGCCGACGCCGAGCGCCGCCGCGACCGCGTTGAGGTTGTCCGACTGATCGAAGTCGTCGAAGTCGGACTGGTCGTGGAGGATCACGGCACCCCCATCGGCGACGAACTCGGAGAGGGCGTCGAGTTCGGCGTCGGGGAACGCCGTCGAGGGTGAGGTGATCACGACGGCGTCGGCGCTGGGGAGGTCGGCGACGAGGTCGGTCGTCGGGTCCAGGGTGTATCCCTCGTTTTCGGCGTAGGACTCGAACGCCGGGAACCCGTCGAGCGAGTAGAACTGGTCGTGGCTCTCGTCCCACAGCACGGTGTCGCCGGGGACGATCTCGTCGTACAGGTTCAGCAGGAACTCCTCGTTGTCGGCGGTGGTGTCGAACGACTCCTCGCCCTCGCCGTCGACGAACGGGGCGCCGATACCCGCGACGCGACCGTCCAGTGCCACCAGCGGGACGTCCGTGTCGTCGGGGTAGGCGACGGCGTCGCCGTTCCCGTCGGCGTCCTCGTTGGTCGCGGTCGGCTCCGCGGCGACCGCCACCAGCGAGTTCTCGGTCAGCGGGTCGCCGTTCTCGTCCAGGAGGCTGGCCGTCGAGTCGAACACGAGTTCGTCGACCGGGTCCGCGGCGCCGGCGTCGTACGCCAGCCCCTCCCACTCCTCGGGGCGCTCGGCGAAGGCGGCCACGGAGGCGCTCTCGGGGGTGTCGATCCCAAGTACGCGAACGGTCGCCTCGAAGTCGGTCTCCAGCCCGACGTCCTCACCGTCGAACACCACGTCGAAGGTGTCGCCGTCGGCCACGCCGACCACCTCGACGTCGTACTCCCGGTCTCGCCGGATGTCGACGGTGATCCCCGGCCGGTCCGCGAACAGCGGGAAGTCGTCGTTGAAGTTCGTCGTCAGCGGCAGGTAGGCGACGCCGACGTTGTTCTCGGTGTCACCCACCTCGCCGTCGATGAACCGGAACGCCGCGCCGACCCCTGCCGCCACCGCGTTGAGGTTGTCCGTCTGGTCGAAGTCGCTGAAGTCAGACTGGTCGTGCAGGACGAGCAACCCGCCGTCCCGGACGAAGTCCGTGAGCGCGTCGAGTTCGGCGTCGGAGAACCCGTCGGCGGGCGAGGTGACCACGACCACGCCCGCGCCGTCGAGATCGCCCGTGAGGTCCGTGGTCGCCGTGAGCGTGTAGCCGTTGTCCTCGGCGTACGCCGCGAAGTTCTGGAAGCGGTCCAGCGAGTAGAACTGGCCGTGGCTCTCGTCCCACAGCACCGTCGAGCCGTCGGCGTACTCGTCGTACACGTTCAGCAAGAACTCCTCGTTGCCCAGGTCACCGAGCGGGTCGTCCGCAGCGAGTTCGGGCACCAGGTCGCCGTCGTTCACGAGCTGGGCGCCCACGCCGACGACGGTGCCCTCGCCCACGCCGTCGACCGCCACCAGCGGGACGTCGGCGCCGTCGGGGTAGAACGTGGCGTCGCCGTTGTCGTCGCGGTCCCGCACCGCCGCCGTCGGTTCGGCGGCGACCGCCACCAGTGAGTCCTCGGTCAGCGGGTCCCCCTCGGCGTCCACCAGACCGCTCGTCGAGGGGAACAGCATCTGACCGATCCGCCCCTCCTGTGTTCGCGTGACCGATACATCCTGGTCCAGCGCGGTCGCACCCCCGACCGCGCCGACCGTCGACGCTCCGAGTAGCGCGCTCACGAACTGTCGTCGACGCATCGAGTGTAGGTTCAGGTATCGGGGACATCAATGCCGCTAATTTAGATCACCAACGTATATATTGGTACATACTATCACACGTTAGACCAGTGACGCGAACGCGACGGGAGTCGTAAGAAGTGTGCCGGCGGCCCCGGAGTGGTCGGCATGGACGAGCACTACGAGGACGTCACCGTCGGGGCGGAGTACGACCTGGGGTCGTACGAGGTGACGGCGGCGGAGATCCGGGAGTTCGCCGCCCAGTACGACCCCCAGGCGGTCCACACGGGCGAGGCGGAGTCCCCGCTTGCGGAGGGGCTCGTCGCCTCCGGGTGGCACACCGCCGCGATGACGATGCGACTGCTGGTCGACGGCTACCTCGGGTCCTCGGGGGCGCTGCTTGCGACTGGCGTCGACCGCCTGCGCTGGCCCGAACCCGTCCGGCCGGGCGACACGCTCCGTGCGCGACTGGAGATAGCCGACAAGCAGCCCCGCGAGGACCTCGGCGAGGTCGAGCAGCGCGTCGAGGCCCGCACCGACGCCGGGGTCGTCCTCTCGATGGTCGGGCGGGTGCTGTTCGAGCGCCGGGACGCCTGAGACGGCGGGCGTATCCGGTCAGCCCTCGAATCCCACCTTTTCGCCTCGCTCGCTGCGCTCGCTCGGCCAAAACGTGGGCGAAAAGTGACATCGGGATCAGCCCTCGAATCACTCCCACCTTTTCGCCTCGCTCGCTGCGCTCGCTCGGTCAAAACGTGGACGGAAAGTGACATCGGGATCAGTCCTCGACCCAGTCCTGGCGGGTCGTTCCTCCCCGCTCGGTCGTTCGAGTCCCTCGCTACGCCTCGAACCCGTCCTCGAACCGGAAGGTGCCGTCGCGCTGGACGACCTCGCCGTCGAGTTCGATCCGTGAGTCCTCGCTCATGTCGACGATCATGTCCTGGTGGACGGCGGAGTCGTTCTGCTCGTTGTCCTCGCCCACCGTCGCCTCGTAGGCGCGGCCGACGGCCATGTGGACGGTGTCGCCCATCTTCTCGTCGAACAGCATGTTGTAG
>CAYODS010000035.1:0-23558 GCA_964402765.1 uncultured Halobacteriales archaeon | reverse complement strand
GACGTACACCACCAGATCGGCGTCGGCCACGTCACGCCACCGCCGGCGCTCGTCCCGCAGGGCGTCGATCGTCCGGTAGGTGATCCGGTCGGCGGGCACGCCAGCGTCGACCAGCGCCCCGGCGACGTACCGCGGGTACGTCGAAATGTACGGCGGCACCCCGAAGTGTGCGGGTTCGTCGACGTAGCCGTCGACGATCGTCACGGTGAGGTCCGCCGGGTCCATAAACGCGCTGGGGCGTCCAGCCTCAAAACCCGATCGCTCGCGGACTCAGACGTACACGTACCCCTCCAGGGGGTCGTACCGGTCCGTCTCGACCGCGAACTCCCGCTCGACCGCCCGTGCCGTCCCGACGGCGGCGACCAGGCTGTCGAGTGCGTCACCGCCGTCGTCCGACAGCGCCCGCTCGCGGTCCCCCTCTCCCACGACGACCCGGGGTGTGGCCGCCGTGCCCCCCGTTTCGAGTCCGCGTAGGATCGACGCCCGCGTCCGGCGGGCCTCCTCGCTGGCGTCCTTGTAGTTCTCGTCGGGCAGTCCCAGGCGGCGCAGCGTGCCCGCGGGGTAGGTCTCGATCACCGTCGCCGCCCCGTCCGCGCCGTCGACCATCGGCGCGACGCCCGCGCCGTGGTCCAGCAGCGGTGCCAGCACCGCGGTGATCCCGTGGTACGCCTGCTTGTGCGTGAAGAAGTGGTACGGCGACTTCGCGCCCACGGGGTCGTCGGTCGCCCGCCGGAGGTAGGTGCGCTCGCCGCCGGTCCGCGCCCGCGCCGCCGTCTTACAGCGGTCGGCAAAGGCCTCGGCGTCGGCGAACGTCTCCCCGACCCACGCGACCGTCTCGCGCCACGCCGTCGGCCCGGCGAGTTCCTCGATCACCGCCCGCGGCAATCCGAACGGGAAGTCGAGACCGGCGGCGTCCGCTCCCCGGACGCACTCGACGAGCGCGGCGAGCACCGCCTCGCGCTCCCGGGTGTCGAACGCCGCCCGGGCCGACCGGCAGCGCTCGACGACCAACTCGTCCGACAGCGTCGCCTCGGTGACCCAGACGGACTCGCCCGGCCGGTCGGCCCCGCTGAAGTCCACGCCGACGACTCCGGTCACGGTGTCGGGTTCGCTCGCCCGCGGGAAAGGCCCCTCGCTCCGCGGCATTGAATAGTCGCGCCCGTCAACCGCGTGGTATGCCAAAGACCGAGGAGATCGAGTGTACCAACGCCGACTGCGAGTTGGACATGTTCGAGAACCACTACACCTACGACGTGCCCGACGACCTCTCCGTCGAGGATCTCGCCTGTCCGTACTGCGGGCGCAGCGACACGTTGGAACTGATCGTCCTATGAGTGACGGCACGCGACTCGGCGACCTGGGTGACAGCATCCAGAGCGCCCTGCTGGAGCGGGCGGGACGGGTGGCGGCCCGCGTCCAGGAGCGGCGCGGCCTGGAGGCGGACCTGCTGGAGAGCGACGACGAGTACCTCGTCGTGTTCGACGCGCCGGGCGCGGTCAGCACCGACGTGCAGGTGCGCTACGTCGAGGGGGCGGTCCGGGTGCGCCTGGACCGGTTCCGGGACTACCACGAGGGGTTCGAGATGCGGTTCCCCGGCCGTGGGCTCTCGCTGGACGGCCGGGTCGACCTCCCCGACGACGCCGTCGTCGACCCTGACGCCGCCAGCGCCACGCTCACCGACGACGGCACCCTGGAGATCGTCCTCCCGAAGCGCGAGGACGCCCCCGACCGCACCGTCGACGACACCGACGACGGCCCCGTCGGCGTCGACATCGGCGAGGGTGGCGACGACGCCGACCACGACGCTGACGACGGAGACCACGAGGACACCGATCACGACGTGGAGGACGCCGACCACGAAGACGGAGACGACCACGACGCGGACGCAGACCACGACGCGGAGGACGACGACCACGACGACGGAGACGCCGACGACTGACGACGCGGACGACGACGACCACGAAGACGCCGACGACTGACGGCGCGGACTACTCCTCTATCACCATTCCCTCTCGCACGTCGACGGACTCGCTCCCGTCGAAGCGGGCGGGGTCGTAGGGGTCGACCGGCGCCCGCTCTCCCTCCCGAACGGCTCGGGCGACCACCTCGCCGGTCGCCGGGGCGCGCATGAACCCGCTGCCCTGCCACCCCGTGGCGACGTACACGCCCGGCGCCACCCGACCGAGCAGCGGGTCTCGATCCGGCGTCGCCGTACAGAGGCCGGCCCACGCTCGCTCCGCGGTGACGGCGGCGTCCAGCCGCCAGCCCACCCGCTCGGCCAGCGTCGCCGGGAACCCGGGGTCCGCCTCGCGGCGGTACGTCTCGGGGTCCGCGGCGCGTTCCTCGGTGCCGTCGCCGGCCAGCACGCCCGCCGGGTGCGGACGGCAGTAGAACCCCTCGGTCGCGTCGTACACCATCGGCCCCGGGTGAGGGTCCGCTCGCGCCGCGGTCGCGTCCGTGGCGTACCGGTCGCCGGTACTCCCCGCCCCGTCGCGCTCGTCCGCTCCCACGCGCCCGACGAGTGCCTGCACGCGGTACGGCACCACCGGGACGGCCACGCCCGCCCGGTCGAGCACGTCGGCGGTGTGGGCGCCGGCGGCGACGAGGACGGCGTCGACCGACGGCGGGTCGTCCGCCTCGCTCTCCGGGTGGGCGCGGAGCGTCGGCCCGTCGCCGCCGCTGTCGGCGCCGAGCACCACCCGCGTCCCCTCGTGGACGACGGCGCCGGCGTCGGCGGCCCGGTCGGCCACGGCGCGGACGTACGCCGCGGGGTCGAGGCGGACGGCGTCCCGTGCGACGGCGGCGACGGCCACGTCCTCGGCCCGGAGCGCGGGGAACTCACTCGCGAGCGCGCCGGGGTCGAGGAGGTCCACCCGACGGTCGTGCCCGCGCATCCGCGGGACCTGCTCGCGGATCGCCGCCGCGCGGCGGTCGTCGCCGTCGCGTGCCAGCCAGACGTACGGGCACCGCCGCAGTCCCAGGTCCGTCTCCGCGCTCGCGGCGACGGTCTCGAACCGCTCCAGTGCGCGGGCGGCGAGGCTCGCGTCCGTGGGCCCGGCGTGGGCGTCGTAGCACAGTCCCGCAGCGCGGGCGGAGGCACCGCTCTCGGCGATCGTGCCCCGTTCGTACAGGTGGGTCTCGACGCCCGCTCGCGCGAGCTCCAGCGCCGCGGTCACGCCGACGGCACCGCCGCCGACGACGGCGACGCGGTCCGGCGTCACCGGTGGGCCCGCGGCCACAGGTCCGTTGCGGGCCGCTCGGCGAGCCACTCGACCAGCGCCGCCAGTTCCTCGCGTGCGGCCTCGAACAGCCGCTCGCCCGCCGCCGGCGTGGCGTCGGTCGGTCGTCCGACGGCGCCGCTCTCGCTGAAGTCGACCGTGTCGAAGCCGACGTCGGCGCCGTGGACGGACTTCCCCCAGCCGTCGCTGGCGCCGGCCTCCGCCTCACCGAGCGCGTCCGCGCGGACGTGCTCGCCGGCGACGTGCATCACGAGGCTGGACTCGCGGGCGCCGGCGTGGCCGCCCTGTCCGTCGAACAGCTCGTCGGAGAGGTCGGTCACCGACTCCCACCAGTTCCACCCCGGCGCGAAGCAGGTGCGGTCGGCCCGCAGGCGGCGGGCGGCCCGGCGGATCGCCCCGGAGTTGCCGCCGTGGCCGTTGACGACGACCGCGCGGTCGACGCCGTGGGTCGCCAGGCCGGCCAGCGTCTCGTGGACGTAGTCCTCGAAGGTCTCCGGGGACACCCACAGGGTGCCGTCGAACTGGCGGTGGTGCTCGCTGACGCCGACGGGCACCGTCGGCAACACGACCACGTCGTCGCGGTCGTCGAACGACCGGGCGAACGACTGCGCGGTGGTGAAGTCGGTGCACAGCGGCAGGTGCGGGCCGTGTTGCTCGGTGCTGCCGGTCGGCAACAGCGCCACCTCGGCGTCGGACAGCGCCTCCCCGGCGGTCGTCGTCGTGTGGTGTGCGAGTCGCATACCCCGCCGCTCGGGGCCGCGGCACTTGGACGTGCCGCCCCCGGCGACCGCGCCTGATTCGGTGCCGTCCTCAGTCGAGAAGCGTCTCGACGCCCCGAGCGGGGTAGCCGACGACGCGGGTGACCCCCGCCGAGCGGAGGTCGGCGACGCGCTCGCGCACCTCACCGGCGGTGCCGACGAGGGCGTAGTCACGGACGGCGGCCGACAGCACCTCGCGTGCGCGGCCGGTCGCCGCGGCGTCCGTCGCGGCGCCCTCGGGCAGCGCCTCGCGGACCGGCCGTCGGCGGGCGGCGTAGTCGCCGACGGCGTCCAGCAGCGTGTCCTCGTCGTCGGCGACGGCGACGGGGGCGTACAGGTACACCGGGCCCTCGAACCCGGCCGCCCGCAGTGCCCGCACGTCCCGGGCGGTCGAGCGCGACAGCAACTCGTACTGCGGGCCGCCGGTCGCGGTCGCGATCCGTTCGACGCCCTCGGTGCCGACCCAGGCCTCGGGCGACCGCTCCAGGGCGGCGCCGAAGCGGGGGGCGACCGCCCGCTCGCGCTCGGCCTCGGTGAGGTAGGCGGGGTGGCCAGCGACCAGCGCCCGCCCGACGCCGTCGGGGAGCCACACTCCGACCAGGTGGTCGTCGCCGAGGGGGTCGAACCCGTCCGCCCGGACCGGTGTCGTCGCCACGACCTCCCAGGTCTCCGAGAGGGCGGCGACCCGGTCTGCCGCCGGCAGGTGGTCGCGACCCTCGTAGTCGAGGACGACCGTCTCGACCGGCGACCCGCCGAGCGTGCCCGACAGCGCCGTCAGGTCCGTCTCCGCCGGCTTCAGCGCCAGGGCGTCGATCCCCGTGCCGGCGACGCCGTCGGTCGCGTCGCGACTCGCGGTGCCGTCGGTCGTGCCGCCCCCGCTTCCGATGCCCGTGCCACCGTCGGTCGCGGCGTCCGTGTCACCGTCCCCGGTCACGTCGACGCCGGAGCCGTCGCTGGTCACCGGCGACCACCGCCAGAACGCTCCGCAGTCGTGTCAGTGATGTCAGTACCGCCGTGCCGGAACTCGATCCGCCGCGTGTGCGACTGCTACCATGTACTCTTCCTGGCGGAGAGAGGAAAAAAGCCTGTCGCCCCCCTGCTACGCCCGGCCGTCGTTGTGGGCGGGCGCCCGCCAGTCGGTCGCCGTCTCCAGCAGGTCGACGAGGATCTCCCCGGTGGCGCCCCAGACGGTGTGCTCGCCGACGTGGAAGTAGTGGACGACCACCTCGCCGCCCTCGGGGTGGACGCGGCGCTCGAACTCGTAGTTCGCCGGGTCGACCAGGCCGGCGACCGGCAGGACGGCGACGGCGATCGCCTCGCGGCCGTCCGGCTCGTAGCGACGGTCGGGCACCCGGGCGACGCACGGTCGCACCCGGTAGTCCGTGATCGTGTGTATCTCTGCGAGCCGACCGACGACTGTCGCCTCCGCGGGCGCGAGGCCGACCTCCTCGTTGGCCTCCCGCAGCGCGGTCGCCGCCAGGTCGGCGTCGCCGGGTTCGTGGGCGCCACCTGGAAACGACATCTGCCCGGCGTGCTCGCTGAGGTCGTCCGCCCGGCGGATGAAAAGCAGGTGGTGGTCCCCGGCCCGCTCGATCACGGGCGCGAGGACGGCCGCCGAGCGGTGCCCCCCCTCGACGGTGCGGGGCTGGCGGGCGGCGACGGCGTCGAGGTCGAGACGCATCACTCCAGGGCGCTGTCGAACCGCTCGCGCACGTCGCTCACGTCGACCGGTGCCCACGCCTCCACGTCGTAGCTCACGTCCAGCAGGCGGCGCACGCGGCGTTGCTCGCCGCGGTCGACCGCACGGGCCGCCTCGCCGCGCAGGCGCTCGACCACCGCCCGCCCGACCGCCTCGCGGTCGACCGACCGCCGCTCGGCGTCGAGGATGTGTGGCAGGTCCTCGGCGCCGTCCAGCGACGCCGGAAAGGCGGTCGGGCCGACGACCAGCGGCTCGGCGAGGTCCGCACCGACGGCCTCGACCGGCGCCGCGACCAGGCGGTAGGCGGCGACGGCGTCGTCGATCGCGGCGTCGACGGCGTCCTCGTCGAGGTCCTCGCCCCGGCGGAAGGCGACCTCGGTCGCCGCCTGCCGGAGTTCCGCGCGACCGAGTGCGCCGAAGGGGTCGACCATCCTCGCCAGTTCGTCGCCGTCGAAGGTCACACCCCGACTGTGCGGCCACGGGGCATTAGCCTTGTCCGTGCCGTCGTGACTCGCGGTGTCAGTCGGCCACGGCCGGCTCCGCGGCGGCGTCGGGGCCGGGGCGGGCGCCGCTTGGCAGGTAGCCGCCGCGGTACAGCACCGCGAGCACCACGACGACGACGGCGAGGACGCCCGCGAGCCCCCGGAAGATCGCGTCGTACGTGAGACCGGCGTCGTTCAGCCCGCCGACGACGACGCTGCCGGCCGCCTGGACGAGCATCATCGTCGCGCTGAAGACGGCGTACGCGCTGGCGCGGTGGCGGTCGGGCAGCGAGTCCAGCAGGTAGGTGTCGATCGCCGGAAAGAGGCTGTGGATGACGTAGCCGACGAGCGCGCTGGCGGCGACCAGCGGCCAGAAGCCGCTGGTGACGGTGAGCACGAGCACCGCGACGACGAACCCGGCGAGGATCGACAGCAACAGCGGGACGTACGCCACCCGGTCGGCCAGCCGGCCGGTCACGAGAAAGGCCGGCACCCCGGCGGCGAAGGCCACCGTCAGCAGGTCCCGACCCGTCGACTCGGCGACGCCCTCGCTCACCAGGTAGGTGACATAGAAGTTGAACAGGCCGTTCCAGACGAAGCCGGTCAGGCCGACGACGGCGACGCCCGTGACGACGATGGGCCACTGCGCGCGGACCGCCCCCAGCAGGTCGCGGTCGTCGCTGCCCGCCGCCGGCAACTCCGCGCCGCGGGCCGACAGGGCGACGGCCGCCGTCGCGGTCGCCGCGGCGGCGGCGATGAGCCAGAAGGCCGCCCGCCAGTCCGCGAGCAACAGCACCCCGCCGACCAGCGGCCCGGCGCCGACGGCGGCGACCTGGCTGGCGGTGCCGTGGACGCCGATCGCCCCGCCGACCCGGTCGGGGAACAGCTCGCTCACCAGCGGGTTCGCCGCCAGGAAGTACGGCCCGCTGGCGAGGCCCATCGTGAACGCGCCGGCGTACAGCCACTCCGCGGAGGGCGCCACGGCGGTGAAGGCGGCGGCACCGGTCAACACGCCGCCGGCGCCGAGAACGACCCGGTGGCGCCGGACCCGGGTCAGCAGGTACCCCGTCGGCAGCCGCGGCAGGGCGCTGCCGAGCCACACCAGCGTGACGACGAGTCCGGCCTCCCCCGGCGACAGCGCGAAGGCCCGCCGCAGCGGCTCCACCAGCGGCGCGAACACCACCCGCGCGAGGTTCACCATGAACACCAGCCCACACAGCGAGCCGAACAGTCGCAGGCGACCGCGGGGCGGGTCGTCGGTCGCGGTGCCGTCGGCCGCTCCACCCGTCTCGGTGGTCCCGTCGCTCGTGGTCGTCCGCGTCGCCGTCGACTCCTCGCTCCGGCCGCCGCTCACTGGCCGCGGTAGACCGCTCGGCGGTTCAAACCTTGCGAACCCGGTAGTCGCAACCGTTTACACGCTCGCCACGCTACGGCGCGCCATGAGCAGGCAGTCGGTCCGCAAGGGGCTCCGGGACGGGGACATCGAGAAGGACACCTACGAGCGACTCACCTGTGCCCGCTGTGAGACGACCCTGCAGACGGAGGACGACCCCGACGAACTGCACACCGTGAAGCGGTGTCCCGAGTGTGGTCGCCGCTGGAAGCAGCTCGGCTAGTCGAACACCCGGTCGAACGCCCGCGCCCCCAGCGGGTCGTACTCCCCCGCCGCCAGGCTCTCCCGCAGGTGGGCCGGCGAGTGCGCGTCCACGACCGTCGCCGTCACGCCCGGCGCCGACCGCGCGAAGTTGATCGCCCGCTGGGTCGCCGTCTCACCGGCCACCTGCTCGCCCACCTCGCCCGGCAACCCGTCGCGCAGCGAGCCCCCCGCGAGCGGCGCGGTGACGACCCCGGCCAGTCCTGCCGCCCGGACGAACTCCAGGGCGGACTGGGTGCTGTCGGCGCCCTCGTGTGCGGCGACGGTGAACGCCCCCGCCATCGTCGCGTTGAACGGCACCTGCACCGCCCGGAACCCCGTCGTCTCGTTGCCGACCGACGCCGCCGCGGCGCGTGCCCGCGAGACCACCTCCGGCAGCGAGAGGTACGCCTCGTGGTCCGGCGGCACCCGGAAGGCGTCCCAGGTCGTCACGCCGTAGTGTCGCAGGTCGCCCGCGGCCACCCGCCGTTCGAGCACCTCGAACGCCGCCTCCAGCTGGTCGTACACCGCCGTCCGCGACCGTCCCGCCAGTTGTCGCTCGGGCTCTTGGACGTAGAACAGGTCGACCGTCTCCACGTCGAGTGCCGACAGCGACGCCTCGACGCGGTGGTCGAGGTACTCCGGCGTGATGCAGTGCTGGCCCGCGACGAGGTCGGCGGGGTCGACCAGTCCCGTCTCCAGGAACCGCTCGCGGACGTACTCCGCGGGGTCCGCCGGCCGGGCGCCGTCGAACGGGAGGAAGCCGCCCTTCGTGGCGAGGACGACCGCCTCGCGGTCCACGTCGGTCGCCTCCAGTGCGGCGCCGACGACTCCCTCGGAGCGCCCACGGCGGTCGTCCGCCGCGGTGTCGACCAGGTTGCACCCGCCTTCGAGCGCCGCCACGAGCGTCTCCCGGGCGTCGTCGGCGTCGGTGGGGTCGCCGCTGTCGGTGCCGACGCCGATCGAGGAGACGACGCCGTCGCCGAACCGCCGGAAGTAGGTGCGGCCGAACCGGTCGCCGTGGCGGTCGCGGTAGCCCCAGGTGGCGTCGCTCGTGCTCACGACCGCCCTACGGGCGCCACGCCTAAAGCCTACAATTCGCCGCGCATGGCCTCGAACAGTCGTCCCTTCAGGCGGGTCTTCGTCAGCCCGCTCTGGGGGCCGATCCCCTCCATGTGCTCGCGTGGCACCTGGCCGCCGCCCATCCGGGCGTGTCCGCCGGCGCCGGCGGTCGGGATGCCGTCGACGGCGGCGGCCAGGGCGTTACCCATGTGGACGCGGTCGTCCCGCGAGCGCCCCGAGAGGTGGATCGTGCCGTCGACCTCGCCGTAGACCACGACGGCGGTGACGCCCTCCAGGCGGACGAGTTCGTCCGCCGACTGGGGGATGGCGTCGACGTTGCCCACCTCGCCCACGTCGGAGACGGCGTACGGCGGGTCGACCTCGCGGTTGGCGATCGCCTCCGCCTTCACGTCGAGGGTCTCGGCGTCGACCTGCGGGTTGGCGATGCGGTCGAGCGTCTCCTCGTCGATCCCCGGGAACAGGTAACCGCACGCCCGGAAGTCCGCCTCACAGACGCCGTTGGTGAGCCGGTCGGTGTCGGACTGGATGCCGTACACCAGCCCGGTCGACAGGTCCGGCGACAGCACGAACCGGCCCTCGGGGGGCTCCTCGCCGGGCGCGAGCACGACCGCCCCCAGGTCGTCCAGGTACTCGGTGACGATGCTGGCACAGGCTCCGTAGTCGGTGCGGACGTCGGTGTGCTCGGTGCCGGTCCCCTCGCCGGGGTGGTGGTCGACGACGGCCACCGGGTCGACGCTGTCGGCACCGGTGAACCCGCGGGGCTCGTTGTGATCGACGAGGACGACACCGTCGCCGCGCAGTTGCTCGACGGTCTCGACGTGTTCGAGGTCGAGGTCGAGCACCGTCCGGAACGCGCGGTTCTCCTGGTGGCGGATCTCGCCGGGGTACCGCAGCGTGGCGTCGACGCCGGCGTCGTCGGCGATCGCCGCGACGCCCATCGCCGCCGACATCGCGTCGGGGTCCGGGTTCGGGTGCATCAACACGTCGACGCTGTCGAGGCCCGTCACCGCCTCGCGGAAGCGCACCCCCTGGGGGCGGCCAAGCCACCGCACCAGCCGGTACAGCAGGTACCCCAGGACGACGGCGAGGACCGCGCCGGCTGCGACCGCCAGCACCGCCCTGTCCCCGGTCGGAAGGTCGGGCTGGAGGACGACGCCCGTCATCACTCACCTCCCGCCTGCGCCCGGCGGTACGCCTCGACCGCCGGCCGGTACCCCTCCCTGAAGGTGGGGTACTCGAACTCGTAGCCCAGCGCCCGCAGGCGGTCGTTCGAGCATCGCTTCTGTGCCCGGGCGCGGCCGCTCGCCGGCTCCGTCGTCTCGGGCGGCTCGACGCCACACTCCCCCGCGAGCCACCGCGCCAACTCGGGGCGGGCGACCGGCTCGTCGTCGACGACCAGCACCGTCTCGCCCCGCGCCGCCTCCGTCCGGAGCAGGTGGGCGACCGCGCCGGCGGCGTCGTCGCGGTGGAGCAGGTTGACGTATCCCGACGGCACCGCTCCGTCGAGGTACCGCCGTAACCGGTAGCGGTCCGGGCCGTACAGTCCGGCGAAGCGCGCGACCGTCGCCGGTAGCGGCCCGTCGAGCGCCGCCTCCTCGGCGGCCACGAGCACCTCCCCGCGCTCGTCGTCCGGCCGTGGTGGCGTCGACTCGTCCACCCAGGCGCCGTCCCGGTCGCCGTACACCCCCGTGCTCGACGTGTACAGGAACCGCTCGGGCGGGGTCTCGCGGTCGGCGAACGCCCGCGTCGCGACCCGCACTCCCTCGAGGTACGTCGCCCGTGCCGCCGCGGCCGACCGCCCGCCGGCGCTGGCGGCGAACACCACCCAGTCCGCGTCGGGCACCGCCGACAGCGAGACGGGGTCGGTGACGTCCGCCTCGACTGGGTCGAGGCCCGCCTCGGCCACGCGCTTTAGACCGTCGGCCGACCGGCGAACGCCGACGACGTGGTGTCCGGCCTCGTCGAGCCGGCGCCCGAGGGCGGTTCCCACGTAGCCACACCCCAGGATCGCGACCCGCATGGCACTAGGCTTTCCCACCTCCCGATTTAATTCCTCGGCCGAAGTATCGATCGATCGACATCACTGTTCGGAGACGACGTGGTGCTGGAGAGCGACGAACTCCCCGAACTGCATCGGGGCGCGCCGTTCGAGTTTCTGCTGGATCATCTTCGGGTCGAGGTCAAGATCGACCCCGGCGGCCAGGCGGTCCACGTCCAGTACCGCCGTGGACATCCCGAGCAGGAGGTGGTCACAGGCCATCTCGACGACAGTCGCTGCCTCGGGCACCCCCTCCGCGAGCGCCTGCACGGCGGCGGCGTCCTCGATCGACAGGTCGGCGACCTCGCCGTCGAGGACCCGCTCGACGGCCGCGCGGTCCAGGTCCGTTCGCTCGACCGCCCGCTCGACGCCGACCGCCTCCACGGCCGCCGCCAGGTCGGCGGCGTACTCCGCCTGGAGCGCGTCGACGTCGTCGGGCACGGACGTCCGCTGCTCGTGGAACATGCCCGGACCGAACAGGCGGGTCGTCTTGTGCGTGTCGACCCTCGTCCGCCGGCCCCGCGGCCCGTGCCCGCCCGTCGGTGTGGTTCCCGGGCCCGGCGTCGGGCCACCCCGCGGAGGTCTCGACCGGGTTGCCGTCCCGTTCGCCGACGCCGTACTTCCCGGGCGGCACCGCGATCAGCACCGCGGTGTCCTGCGTGAACGACACCCGCGTCGCCGTTCCGAGTCGCTCGGCCGCGCCGTCGCCGTCCACGTCGACCGTGACGGGCCGACCGTCACGGGAGTACGACAGCGCGTCCGCGGGGCTGCCGGTCCGGGTCCGCACGGTGAACCGCGCGTACTCCCCCTCGACCGAGACGTACCAGACGTTCGTCGTCACGTACCACCCGCCGAGTGGCGGCGGCAACACCGGCAGTCCGGCGAACACCGCCGTCTCGCCGACCTCCTCGGTCCAGCGACGCTGGACACGTCTCGTCGCGTTCTCGACGGCACCGTCGACGACACGCCTGATCTCCTCGCGGGCGACACGCTTGACGACCGACGCCGTCCGGTTGACCGGCCCCTCGGTGACCCGCGTCGAGAACTCCTCCAGGGGCACCTCCGACCACACCTCTTCGGTGGCCTCGAAGGTGACCCGGAGCCGGGTCGCCAGTTCGTCACGCGCCCGCTCGTCGCTCCGCAGTCGCCGGGCGGCGGTCGCGGCGACCGCGTCCGCGGCCGACCCGTTCGACACCGCGAGCGCCCGATCGGCGGTCGTGTTCCACCGCCCGAACGCCGTCTCAACCGCCTCGCTCGCGCGGCCACGACCCATCGCGGTCGTGGCGATGACGGTCCTGCGCGCCCGCTCTTTGGCCTCCTCGACCTCCTCGGCCACCGCCGCCCGGAGTTCCGGCCGCCGCTCGGCCAGGGTAGCGTTGTCGGTCTCGCGCTCGACCGCTCGCGTCCGCTCCAACACCCCGGCGGCCGTGCGTAGACTCGTCGTCCCTCTCTCGTCGAACAGCGCGTCCGTGACCGCGTCACCCGCGGACCCGTACGGCACCGCGAACAGGTTGTGGTTGCGGGCGGCGAGCGGCGTGAACGTCTGCCCACGGCGCACCGACGGCACCCGGTCGCGGTCGACGGTCGCCAGGGTGAGGTACGACGGCGCCGCGTCGACGGTGAACCGTCGGGAGACACGCTCCGGGGAGTCGCCGACCGACTCGGCACCCCGCTCGGTGAGGTTCGCCACCTCCTCGAGGGTGAACGGCGTCCGCTCGGTGAGCGAGTCGTTCAGTCTCTCGCGGGTCGTCGCCGCCGCCTCGGCCCGCCGGTCGAGCACGGCCTGCACCCGCGCCAGGTACGCCGCCCGCGCGGCCACGCGGACCTTGTCGGCGACGCTGTCGTACTCCCGTGGCGCCGACAGCAGCGTGTCCCGCCGCTCGCGGAAGCGGTCCGCCAGGGTGTCGTGGGGCACCGCGCTGGTCACCAGTTCGTCCCGGGGCACCGTCACCGAGACGTTGCGCACCTCCTCCCGCAGCGGCGCCAGGTCGGCGTACACCCAGTCGGCCAGGCCCGCGGGCGTCTCACCCTGGATCCGGACCGGCGCCCCGTCGAGCGTCCCCGCCGCCGCCCGCCGCGCGACGGCGTCCGCCCCGCCGCGGTCGTCCACCAGCCGCTCGACCGCCGTCCCGGGTGTCTCACGCAGATTGTGCCCGTCGAGCGGGCCGCCGCGCTCGTGGACCCGCTCGATCCCCCGGTGTGGGACCGCCGCGGGGACGTGCTCGTCGACGACGCTCACCCCGACCCGGACGGTCCTCGTCGCGGTGGCGGTCGTCGTCGTCCGTACGCCGTCGCGTGCCCAGGTCTGCGTGACCGTCCACCGCTCGACCACCCGGCGAGTGTACGTCTCGTGCTCGTGCCACCCCCGCGACACGGTCGGTGCCGGTCCCGTCCCCGGGCGGACGGTCCGCTCGACCGTCCGCGTGCGGTCGACGCGCTCCCACCCTGCTCCCGGCGTCGGCGGCGTCGGCGTCGGCACCGGTCCGGACGCCTCCACCGCCGTGACGAGTCTCGCCCGGGCGGCGTACTTCCGCTCGACGAGCCCGTCGAGTCCGCCCTCTGACACCAGCGCACCGAACGCCAGGTCGGCGGTGTCCCCGACGCTGACCTCGACCGGGTCGTCGGGCGCCGGCACCCCGCTGGCCGCCCCCGTCGCGTCGCTCGCGGTCGTCTCGTTCCCGCCGACCGGCGACACTGGGGCGGCGTCCGGTGGCTCCGCCCCTGCCGGCGGGGTGGCGTCGACGCCGATGACGTAGTCCGCCCACTCCGTGCGGCGGTCGCCGGCGGCGAGCAGGTCCTTCAGCCCCACCTCCAGCGACGCACGGCGCAGCGCCTGCTCGCCGTCGGGGTCCGCCCGCCCGATCGTCGCCGCCTGCTCCGCCAGCACCGCGCCGTTCGTCATCAACTCGACGTGCCGGTTCGCGAGGACGTTCGTTATCGGCGCCCCGCCGTACTGGGCGTACCCCCTGGCCCAGACGACGGCGTACAGCCGCCCGGTGAGCCGGAGTCCGAGTCCCGGTCCCTCGCCCGCGGCCCGGTTCAGCGACGCCTCGAACGCCTCGACGCGGTCGTGGGCTGCGAGCACCGGCGTCCGGGTGTGCAGGGTGAACGTCCGGTTCTCGCGGGCGATCCGCCGCCCGTCGCGGGTCACGGTCACCGTGACGTTCCGTACCCGTACCCGCAGGCCGCGCTTCTCGCGGTCGACTCTCGGCGATGTCCCGCGCTCGACCGTCACCCGGTCGATCGCCCGCCGGGCGTCCTCGGGGCTCTCGATCGGCGGCAGCGACGGCTGGACCCGCACCGACCGGACCCGCTGGTCGGTCGCCGCCAGCGCCCGCCGGGCAGCCAGGTACACCCGCAACGACAGGTAGTCACGGAACGGCTCCTCCTCGTCGAGGACACGACCGTAGGTGGTGTTCGCCCGGTCGACGACCGGGTCACGGGCGGCGGCGCGTGCGGCCCGCTCGGTCGCCGCCACCAGCGCGGTCCGCGTGCCCGACACCGCGCGGTCGACCGCGGCGTCGGCGTCGGGGTCGGCACCGTCGGCCGGCCGGGCGTGCATCGTCGCCGCGAGCGTCGCGCTGCCCAGCAGCAACACCACCGCCACCAGCGCGAACGGCACCCGGGCCCGCTCGTCGACGCACAGTCTCATCGCGACCACGTCCTGACGGTGACCACGACCACGCCGGTCGAGACGGTCCGTGCCGCCGCCGCCGGCGTCTCGAACCGTCGCCGCATGTCGGTCTCGAACCGCTCGGCCAGCGCCGTCGACAGCTCCTCGTTTGCGGCACCGACCGCGTACCGGTCGAGGTTCCCGTCCAGGCCGGTGTCCAGCAGGTCGGCCGTCCGCCGGTAGCGGTACACCAGCAGCGTCGACACCGGTTCGTCGCCGCGCAGCCCCAGCCACGCCGACTCCGGGTCGAACAGTCCCCGGACCGTGTGATCGGCCACGACGGTCGCGACCGCGCCGTACCCCTCCTCGGCCGCCGCCGTGGCCCGCGGGCGAGCCGCGGGCACCGGCGCCGACACCCTCGTCGTGGCGGCGTGGACGGTCACGCCCGGCGGCGGGGCCTCACCGACGGTCACCCCGCCGGCGAGTGGCGCCCCGCGGTACGGTCGCCACGTCGCACGAACCTGTACGTCCGCGCCGGTACCGACCAGCGTCTCGCGGACCACTTCGCGCACGCCCCGCTCGAAGTCCTCGTGGGTGCGGGTCAGTTCCCGCCACTCCCCGTCGCCGCTGAGACTCGCGTCACGGACCGTCGCCCGCGCGAGCAGTCCCGCGACCGACCCGTGTGCGCGACGGTAGAAATTCGGCCCGCTCCGCTCGTCCACGTTGACGTACCCCTCGACGTCGGCGTGTCTGGCCCCCGGCGCGAGCGTGTAGTTCACCGACGCCGTCGTCGCCCCGAGCAGTTCCGCCGACTCGTCGGCGTTGTCGGTGCCGTGGTCTGCCGGCACCACCGGGTCGACGGTGACGAGCACCACGAGCGCCCCGCTCACCACCAGCGCTGCCAGGGTCACGTCAACCGCCGTGCTCACGCCCCTCACGGCGCCCACACCTCCACGCGGAGTCGCCCCGGCACCACCCGGTCGCCGACCCGGACGCTCACCCGCCGGGTCGCCGTCCGCGCCGACGGGGGTGCCACCGGGCCGTCGGTCCAGGCGTGCCCGTCGGCCCGCAGTTCCACGCGAACGCGGTATCCCGGCGGGCCGACGTCGGCGTGCACCCGGTCCGGGGCGACGACGCCGTTGACCCGCACCTCGTCGACGACCGCCTGCAGCGTCGACGCCGCGAGGTCACGCTCCCGCTGGGGCGGCGTCGCCCGCTCCAGGCCGATGGCGTAGAGCGACAGCAACAGCCCGACGACGAGCACGGCTCCCAGCGCGACCAGCGGCTCGACCGCCGCCCTGTCAGTCCCCGACGAGCGTGACACCCAGATCACCCCACGTGAGTCGCCTGACCGCGATACGGCCGTCCGTCTCGCGCCACTCGCCCTCCGTCCGGCGCGCCTCGCCCAGTGCCGCCGCGAACGCCGCCCGCGAGTCGTACACGCGCCGAGGGTCGGCGCCGTGCAGCACCCGCCGGAGGCGCTCGCTCCGGGCGGGGACGACCCCCGTGACGAACGTGGCCGCGGTGCGGCCGCCGTCGTTTCGCAGCCACACGCGGCGCGTGTCCAGGCGGACCGCGTCCGCCCGCGACCGGTAGGCACCCGTCGCGGCGTACTCGCTCGTGGCGACGGCGTCGACCGTGTCGGCCACCCCGGCGGCGTCCGGCGGGCGCTCGGTCGGCAACTGCACCGCGACACCGAGGGCGGCCACGCCCGCGAGCGCGAGTCCCACCCAGACGTGGACGGCGTCGACCGGCGTCTCGAACATACCGGGCCGCCCTGGTCTCGCTTTCCGACATAAACTTCCGGGCTACACGAGCAGCCGCGTCGCCCGGAAGGCGAGGAGGTACACCGCCGTCCCCGACAGCAGCGCCCACCCCACCCGGTAGCCGACCAGCGGGCCGTCCAGTCCGCGCTCCAGTCCCGTCGACAGTGCCGTCAGCGCCGCCGCCAGGAACAGCACGTACGCCCCGACCGCGACGCCCAGCCCCGCGACCGGTAGCGTGGCCGTCGCCGCCGCGGACGCCGTCGTCGGAGCGGTGGCCGTCGCACCGGCGAGCGCGTCCCCCGCTCCCGAGAGCCCGCCCAGCGCGTCCAGCCCCGCGGCCATCGCCACCGTCGCCCCGGCGACCAGCGGCCCGAACACTGCCGCCGTGTGCCGGAGCGTCCCCGTCACGCGGGCGAGTTCGCGCCGCCCCTCGCGCTCGACGCTCTCCAGGTCGTCGAGGTGGTCACCCAGCAGCATCACCGCCCGCCCGGCGGGTTCGCCCTCCTCGGCGGCGACCGACAGCAGTGCTGCCGCGCCCCGCGCCCGCGGACTCGGAACGTCGGCCAGCGCCCCGTCCGACCCCAGGAGTGCCGCCCGGAGGTCCACCCGGAGCCGTCGACCGGTCCGCGCGGCCCGTCCCAGCACCGCCCCGGTCTCGCCCGAGAGGTCCGCGGCGGTCCGCTCGACCGCCGTCTCGACCGCCTCCCCCTCCGCGACCCGGCGCCCGATCAGGTGCAGGGCGTCCGGCAGTCCCTCCTCGACCGAGCGCACCCGCCGTTGGACCGCCACCACCGGGCGGTAGTACCGGACTAGCCCACTCCCGCCGCCGAGGCCGACCGCCGCGACCGGTGCCGTCCACGCCGGCAGCACCCGCGGCAGCGCCACGAGTGCGCCCACGGCGACGCCCCCGGCGAGGGCGACGGCGGACCAGCGCCTCGCCGGCACCGACGGGTGCGACCGGTCGACCGACGGCGGCGGGAAGGCGACCGGCCGGCGGACGAGCAGCCAGGCGCCCGCCGCCAGGACGACCGCCGGCAACAGCAGGTCGTAGACGACCACGAGCACTTGCAAAGAGAGCCCGACGCCGGCCACCCGCGCCGCGGGCAACACCGCGACGAGCGCCAGCGGCAGCAACACCCCGAAGGCGTACAGCGCGGTCGACGGCGCGCGCACCTCGTCGGCGAAGGCCGCCATCCGGTCGCGGGCGCCGTCCAGTACCGTCGCCGTCGCCCGGTCGAGGGTGGTCTCGCGGTCCTCCGGCGGGGCGTCGGCCGCGGCGACGACCAGCCCCGTCGCCCGCCGCAGCGCCGGGAACCAAGCCGCCCACTCGTCCCCGAACGTCGACAGCCCCGACCGGGGCGTCGCCCGCGCCCGCCGGACGTGGGCCGCGAGACTCGTTGCCAGCCGCCCGCGCCCGGTCCGGGCGGCGAAGGCGGCCGCGGACTCGGCGGTCGGCTCGATCCGCATCCGCAACACCGCCCTGACGACCACGCCCGGCGCCTCACCCAGCGCCGCCGTCCGGCGCACCCGGGCGGCCCAGACCGGCAGACGGTGGACGGCGTGGGCGCTCACGACGCCGAGTGCGACCCCGACCGGCACCCAGACGAGTCCGACGACGGCGGCCACGGCGACGCCGAGGACCCCACCGACCACCCCGGTCGTGTACCCCGCCGCGACGACCGTCGCCGCGTCGACGCCCCACCCGAGGAAGGCGAGTGCGCGCGCCAGTTCCGGCCGCTCCCCGTCGGCCGACGCCGGCCACGCCCCGGCGAGTCGCGCGAGCGCCGCGTCCCGCAGGTCGCCGGTCGGTCTCATCGGTTCACACCGGTCGTGTCGGCGTCCCAGCCCCGGGCGCGGTCGCGGTACGCCGCCGCGAGGTCGTCCGGGTCCGTGCGGCCCCGCTCGGCGAGTCGGGCGAGTGCCCGCTCGCGCGCCGCCAGCGTCGAGCGCAGGTCGGCGTAGGACTCCCCCGTGTCGGCGAGGGCGGCGACGAGACGACTGTTCCCCCGCTCGATCCGTCCGGTCGGGGCCGTCGTCGCCCCCTCGGGAGCGTACAGCCGCTCGAACCGCACGCCGTCGTCGTCGATCACCTCCGCGATCGAGCGCACCCGTCGCCGCACTCCCTCGTCGGTCTCGACGACGGCGCTCGTGACGACGAGGTCGGTGTCCGCGAACGCCGACGCCTGCACGCCGAGGTCGGTGACGACCCGCTCGCGGACCGCCTCGGGGCCGTCGCCGTGGACCGTGCCGAGCGTCGCCCCGTCGCCGGCGCCGACCCGCATCGCCTCGTACAGCACCTGGGCCTCCTCGCCGCGGACCTCGCCGACGACGACCGCCCCCTCGCCGAGTCTGAGCGCCGTCCGCAGCGCCTCGGCCGGCGCGATCCCCGGACCGTCGCCGTCGCGGGCGACCCGCAGCGACTGCACGTCACGCCCGCTCGACCGCGCCACCTCCACCGGCAGTTCGGGCGTGTCCTCGATGACCACCGTGCGGGTCGTCGGCGGCAGCTCCCACAGCAGCGCTCCCAGAAGGGTCGTCTTGCCGGCGCCACGCCCGCCGGCGACCAGGCCCGCCGCGCCGCGCTCGACGGCCACGGACAGGAGTGCCGCCGCCGACGGCGGGACGGTGCCGTTGCCCACCAGCGCCGGCAGCGTCCAGGTCGTCCGCCCGTAGTCACGGAACGCGAAGGCGGTGCCGTCGCTCACCGGGTCGGTCACGCCCGCCGCCCGCACCCGCCCGGCGGAGAGACAGGCGGTCGCGTCGATCGTCGGACTCGCCCGGGAGAACGCCCGCCCGCTCTCGCGTCTGAGCCGCGAGGCCAGGGTGCGCGCCCCCGCCGGCGTCAGCCGGACGTTCGTCGGCAGTGTCACCCCGTCGAGAACGACCCGCAGCGGCGTCTCCCGGACCGGTGCCGTCGCGTACACGTCCGAGACGCGGTCGTCCGCGAACAGGTCCTCCAGGACGCCGTACCCGCGGGTGTGCTTCGAGAGCACCCGCGTCAGCGTGACCGTCGGCCCGTCGTCCGCGACCGCCCGCACCGCCCGGCCGACCGCACGCTCCGGGTCGACCTCGCCGTCGTCGGCCGTCAGTCGCTCGCGCGCCGCCGCGAGGGTCGCGAGCGTCCCGTCGTCGAGCCGCAGTGACACCGGCTCCAGGTGGTAGCGTCGCCCCTCCGCGGTGTCGTACAGCCGCGCCACGGCGTCCGTCTCCAGCCGCCGGCGTCCCAGCAGCCGCGCCCCCGGCGGCGGCGCCGTCTCGAACCGTGCCCGGGCGACCGTCGGGGCGACCGCCGGCTCGCCGAGGGCGTCGTACGGGCTCGTCCCGGTCCCGTCGCCAGCGCGGTCGGCAACCGCCGCGAGGCCGGTCTCGGCCGCGATCTCCGACACGGGCCCGGCCCTGGCGGTCGCGTCACGGGCGGCCCGCAGGGGGTCTGCCCGGGCGACGGCCGCGAGCCGCTCGTCACGGTCGGCGATGGCGTCGGCGAACCGCCCGGCAGCGACCAGAAGCGCCGCCGCGGTGCCCTCGTACAGGCGCTCGACGCCCCGGTCGCGGACGACCAGCCGCTCGGTCTCCCGCCGGGACAGCACGTCGACGGCGCGGCGACGACAGGCGCCACACGCGACCGGGTCGCCCGTCGGACACTCCCCCGCGTCGACGACCAGCGTCGCGTCCTCCACCGTCAGGTCGCAACCGCAGGGGTCCCCGAGCAGTCCACGGACCACGCTCATAAGCCGGCGTGGTCCCGGACTCCAATTTAAACCGTAGGGTCACCCCCGTCGGACGACGACCACGCGTCGCCCGTCGACGCGGTCGACGCGTAACTGCAGGCGGCGCTGGCCGTCGCCACGCAGGGTCACCGGCCCCCCGGGCGCGTACAGCGGCACGTCCAGGGTGATCCGCCGTGGCTCGCCGCCGCTCACCCGGTAGACGACGACCCCACGGCGCTGGACTCCGCCGGGTGTGCCCGGCGGACCGCCGATCGAGACGTACTCGACGCCGGCGTTCGTCGGCGACCGTGCCGGCAACCGGACGGTGACGCTGCGGCGTGCGCCCGCGCCGGGCGTGTGCTCGTCGGTCTCCAGCAGCGAGACGGCCGCCCGCTCGACCGTCGCGACCCCCTCGGTGACCGTGGCGGCGCTGCGCCGCTCGCGGGCGTCCTCGATCGCCGGCGTCACCGTGGCGAGGACCACCACCGCCAGCGCGACCGCGAACACCACCCGCAGCACTCACAGCGCCTCCCGGAGTCGCTCCAGCAACCCGTCGTCCTCCTCGCGCTCCTCGGCGGCCACCCGCGGCGGGTCCGGCACCGACCACGGCTGGGCGCGCTCGACGTCCAGGCCCTCTGGCCAGTCGTCGCTCGCACCCGGGCGACGGTCGTCGACCGGAGTCGCGTCGTCCGGGTCCGGCCACCGACCGCCCGAGGGATCCCACGCCTCGTGGTCGCCCCCGGCCGAGACCGCGCGCCCGGCGTCCCACCGGCTCCCGGGGGACCCGCTCCGGTCGTCGGCGGTCCCCCGCCCCGACGCCGTCTCCCGTCCGTCGGCGTCGTTCGCCCGCGCTCCGTGCCCGGGTCGGTCGACACGGGCCTCGTCCGGCAGGTCAGTTCCGCCGTCCGGTCTCGACTCTCCCCGCTCGCCGGTCCCGTCGGTCCCGGAGTGGCCGGCGCCGTCGTCCGTCGTCGCCCAGTTCCAGTCCCACGCTACCGCTCCGTCCTCGCCGTCCCCGGTCGTCGCCTCGGCACGGTCGTCGCGTGTCGCTCCGACGCTGGTCCGGCCCGCGTCCTCGCTCGCGCCCCCCGGCTTCGCGTCGAGTCGGCGCACGTCCCTCGCTCCGGGGCCGTCGTCCCCCTCGGCGCGTGCGGCGTCGCCCGTGGGCCACTCGTCGCTGACGTCCACGTCGAGACGGCGCGTGCCGCCGTCGTCCTCGCTCGTCCCCGCGGTGACGCCGGCCGACGCCGGTCCGTCCCGGTCGCCCGCGTCCGCCGTCGGGTCGGTGCCGTCGGTCCCGTCACGGGTCTCCCCGGTGGTGGAGGGGGCGTCACCGTCCGCCGGGCCGCCGCTCGCGCGCTCGTGGCCGACGTACCCCCGGAGCGCGCGGACCGCCGCCTCCAGCTCGGCGAGGCGCCGTTCGAGGTCGTCGGTCCGCTCGGCCACGGTCTCGACGCGGTCCGAGAGTTCGGCGGCGTCGGCCAGGTCGGCGACGGCGCGGTCGTCGCCGGTGATCGCACGCTCGACGGCGTCCAGGCGCCGTTCCAGGTCGTCGGGCATGGGAGCGCCTGGTCGCGGCTTCACACTTGAACGCTCGGTCGAGCGGGGGAGACTGCCCGGGCGGTCAGCTGCGGGCGCCGACGAGCGAGCCGCCGTCGAACTCGTCGCGGGCGAACTCGACGTCCATCATGTCCATCAGCGTCGGCGCGATGTCGAGCAGGTCGACGTCCGTCCCGACGCCGATGTCAGGGTCATCGGTGATCAGCGTCGCGTTGTCGAAGGTGTGCATCCCGTTGCGGGGGCCGTCGTCGTCGAACACGACGTCCTTCTGGCCGAAGCCGGACTTCAGGTCGAAGCCGTCGTTGGGGATGACGACGAGGTCGGGCGCGAGGTCGGCGTGGTCGCCGCGGAAGGCGTCGGTCTTCGCGACGACCCTGTTGGCGACGGGTCGCCCGTCGGGGCCCTCCATCGTCTCGAGTTCCGCGCGGAGTTCTTTGAGGGTGGCTTCGTACTCGGCCTCGGGGACGCCGCCGCGGGGCTCGCGGCCCTCCAGGTTCAGGTAGAAGCGCCCGGGGATGAGCGAGAACGCCCGCGTCTCGTCGGCGATGTCCGACAGTTCCTGGTGGTCGTCGTCCTCGTAGGAGAGCCAGCCGTTCTTCTGGAGCCACCTGTTGCAGTTGACCTCGTACTCGAGGGTGGTGAACCCGTGGTCGCTGGCGACGACGGTGGTCACGTCGTCCGGCAGCGCCGCCCTGAGCGCACCGACGTGCTCGTCGACCCGGCGGTAGAACTCGAGGAACTCCTCGCGGAAGGGGCCGTCGTGCTCGTAGTCCCGGAACGCGAAGTGGTTGACGCGGTCGGTGGTCATGAACACGCCGAAAAAGAGGTCCCAGTCGTCGGCGTCGACGAAGTGCTCGAACGCCTCCTGCCGGGCGTCGACGGTCTCGTGGGCGTTCTCGAAGAACTCGGTGCGGTCGTCCTTATGGCCGAGTTTCGCGTTTGCGTCCAGCCGGTAGTCGATGCTCTCGAGGTAGTCACGCAGCCCCTCGGGTTCGACGGCCTTGTCCAGGCCGGGCGAGAGAAAGCCAGAGACCATCCGCTGGACGCCCTTCTTCGGGGGGAACGTCATCGGGACGTTCAGCACCGTCGCCTCGCGGTCGGCGGCGTGGACGCGGTCCCACACCTGCTCGACCTGGACGTCACGCCCGGTCGGGACGTAGGTGTCGTACGAGCCGACGGTGCGGTCCTGGAAGCCGTACACGCCCGTGGCGCCGGGGTTGCGCCCGGTCGTCAGCGCCGGCCAGCAGGCGCTTGACTCCGGCGGGACGATGCTGTCGATCGCCCCGGCGGCGCCCGTCTCGGCCATCTCGGTCAGGTTCGGGAACACCTCCGGGTTGTCGGCGATGAGACTGTACGGCACGCCGTCGATCCCCAGAAAGGCGACTCGCGGCGCGTCGTCGCCCCGGAGCCGGTCGAACAGACCCATACCGACCCGTACCGACGGGGGGACCGACAAAGCTTCGCTTGCGCCCCGTCAGTCCTCGCGCTCGGCTCCGTCGTCCGCGCCCGGATCGTGCGACTCCAGGGGAACGACCGTCAGGTGATCGAGACCGACCGGCCGCGGCTCGTCGGTGACTGTCATCACTCCCCGTTGGGGGGCGGACACTGAAGAGATTACCCATGCTCATAACGCATCGCGGCCGGGGCGGGTATGCCCCCCGCGTATCAGCCGAACTGCTCCTCGTAGAGGTCCCGGGCGTGCTCGATGGCGTCGTGGGCGGCCGCGCGGTCCTCGAAGCCCAGCGTGTCGGTCTCCTTCTCCGGTTCGAGGTTCTTGTACGTCTCGAAGAACTCGGCGATCTCGGCGCGCTGCTGGTCGGTCAGGTCCTCCAGGTCGCGGACGGCGTCGTACCGGGGGTCCTCGCTCGGGACAGCGATCACCTTGTCATCCTTCTCGCCGTCGTCGTCCATGCGCATCAGCGCGACCGGCCGGGCCGCGATCACACAGCCGGGGAAGGTGGAGTCCTCGACGAGTACCAG
>CAYODS010000034.1:0-23818 GCA_964402765.1 uncultured Halobacteriales archaeon | reverse complement strand
CGATGACCTACGGCCACAACGTCACCCTGGGTGACAACGTCGTGATCCACGACGACGTCCACCTGGACGACCGTGGCCGTCTGGACGTGGGCGACCGCGTCTCGATGGCCGACGGCACCCACGTGTACACCCACAGCCACGACGTGGTCGACCAGACTGCGGTGACGAAC
Organism: uncultured Halobacteriales archaeon; assembly: GCA_964402765.1. Taxonomy (GTDB): domain Archaea; phylum Halobacteriota; class Halobacteria; order Halobacteriales; family SW-7-71-33; genus SW-7-71-33. The sequence continues at coordinate 23,648 of CAYODS010000034.1, read as the reverse complement.
TACCACACGGTACTGGAGGACGACGCCCGCCTGGGGTACGACTCGGTGGTCCAGGCCGGCGCCCGCGTCGGCGAGAACGCCATGGTCGGCTCGCGGGCGCTCGTGACCGCCGACGTGCCCGCCCACCACGTCGCCGTCGGCACGCCCGCCTCCTCCGTGCGGGTGAAATCGGGGTGGGAGTCCGTCGCCGACGACCTCGACGGCGCCAACGTCGACCGTCGCGAGGAGCGCGTGCTTGGCTCGGCGATCCGGGTGTCCGAGGACGAGCAGTTCGACGAGTTCGAGCGCGACCTGCGACCGCCGGACGCCTGAACCGGGTCTGGTTCTTGGGTGGTTCCGGTCGTGTGATCCAGGAGACGACACGGAGACTACCCGGAAAGCTCCCGCCCCGCTGCTCTCGGTCGCTACTGCCGCTGTGAAGGCCCCCAGAAAGTCCCCGCCCCCGGTGCGTCGCCGGGCGGCGGAGCCGCCCGGCTGCCAGAGGCGCGTAGCGCCTCGCTGGTCGCGCGCCTCGCTGTCCCGCAAATCGAAGATTTGCTGGGGTCGCCGAACGGAGTTCGGCGGCTAACCAGACCTTCGGTCTGGTGAAGCCCAAAAATCGCCACTGGCGATTTTTGAGGACGCTCCTCGCTCACTTCGTTCGCTGCGGTGCTTGCGTCGTCGCCAGACCCGTCGGGTCTGGCTGGCTCACGAGAGCGAAGCTCTCGTGATCGTCACCAGAATCCTGCGGATTCTGGTTGGCTCGAGAATCGAAGATTTTCGAACGTCGCGCTCCCCGCAGAGGGAGACTCGTAGAGTCTCCCAGGCAGTCGGGCGCTTCGCGCCCGACGACACCGGGACGGCCCCTTTCAGTCCCGCCCGCCGCGACCGTCGCCTCGCACCTCCCCAGCCTCCTCTCCCTCGCTACGCTCGGTCAGTCGTCCCTCGCGTGCGTCGAGGTCGCGCACGCCCTGCGGATGGCGCGCGAGGAACGCGCGAGGGACGAGCGAACGCAGTGAGCGAGGAGGCTGGGGAGGATCGAGGGGGCGGGACTGAAAGGGGTCGCCGTACTCCGGGCGCGTCACGACGCAAGCACTGCAGCGAACGGAGTGAGCGAAGCGCGCAGCGAGTGAGGCGACCGGAGTACGGCGAGGGCTTTCCGGGCGGTCCCGGTCGAGTCACCCGATCAGAGGAGCACGGCGAGGGCGTTCCGGGCGGTCCCGGTCGAATCACCCGATCAGAGGAGCGCGGCGAGGGCTTTCCGGGCGGTCCCGGTCGAGTCACCCGATCAGAGGAGCGCGGCGAGGGCTTTCCGGGCGGTCCCGGTCGAGTCACCCGATCAGAGGAGTACGGCGAGGGCGTTCCGGGCGGTTTCTACGCTATCGTCCAAACAGACATCACGACAGACACACAACGAGGGGGTGTGCCAGGGATCGACGCCCCGCTCCCGCCCCGCCTGGTGGACTGGACGGTGCTGGGGGCGGTCGTCACCGCCGTCGTCTCGGGGCTGGTGAGTCTCGTGACCGGGCGACCGGGCGACTGGTGGGTGTTCGCCCTCCACGGCGTCGCCGGCTTCGTCCTGCTCGTCGCGCTGTACTGGAAGCTCCGGCGGGTGTACCCACGAGTCACGAACACCCGCAGGTCCTGGAACCGAACGGTCGCTGTCTCCGTCGCGCTGACCGTGCTCGCGCTGGGGGCGATCACCACGGGCGTCGCCTGGTCGTTCGGCGCGAACGTCCAGATCGCGCTGTGGAACCTGCTGAACCTGCACATCCTGCTGGGACTGCTGGTCGTGCCGGTGCTTCTGGTCCACCTGCGCTCGCGCTTTCGCCTGCCGAGGCGGGCGGACTTCGAGGGGCGGCGCACGGTCGTCGTCTACGGGGGGCTCGCGCTGGTCGGGGCGGGGGCGTGGGCGCTCCAGCGAGCGGTGAACCGGGTGACGGGGCTGGCGGGCGAGCGGCGGTTCACCGGCTCCCGCGAGCGGGGCACCTTCGCCGGCAACGCCTTCCCGGTCACCTCCTGGATGGCCGACGACCCCGACCCGGTCGACGCCGACGACTGGGAACTCCGGGTCGTGGGGGCGGTCGAGCAGCCCTACGGCGCCTCGTACGACACCATCGCCGAGTACGACGACCGCGAGGCCGCGACGCTTGACTGCACCTCCGGGTGGTACGCCCGCAGCGAGTGGGCGGGCGTCCGGGTGGGGCGCCTGCTGGAGGAGGCGGGAGTCCACGAGGACGCCGCCTACGTCTCCTTCCAGTCGGTGACGGGCTACCGATGGGCGCTGCCGCTGGAGGAGGCCCGTGACGCCCTGCTCGCCACCCGCGTCGACGGCGAGACGATCACCGACGGCCACGGCTTTCCCGCCCGCCTCGTCGCCCCCGGGCGCCGCGGGTTCCAGTGGGTGAAGTGGGTCGAGACGGTGGAGGTCCGCCGCGATCCCGACCCCGGCCAGTGGGCCGCCATCTTCGTCTCGTGGCTGTGACCTGCGGCTCCAGTTCCGCCACTTTCGCCGAGGGGCTGTCGTTTAAATGTCCTGAGTCATCGTCGCGGGACGTGACGGGGACGGGGAGACGGCGATGACCGACGGGAACGCGGGCGGAGACGGTGACGCGAGCGCGTCCCCGGCGGTCGTGGCCGTGGGCGGCGCGATGATAGACGAGTACTACACGCTGTCGAACCTGCCGGCGCCGGACGGCGGCGCCTACGTCCGCGAGGAGCGCGAGGGGTTCGGCGGCGTGGCGGGAAACGTCGCCAGCGCCCTCGCCCGCCTGGGGCGCTCGACGGGCGTGGTCGCCCGACTCGGCGACGACGACCGCGCCGACGCGGTCGAGGCGGACCTCGCGGAGCGGGGAATCGACGCCGAGCGGGTGCGTCGCGGCCCGGAGGCGTCGACGTACTCGATGGTGCTGCGGGCGGGGGGCCAGCTGATGGTCGTCACCGGCGGGCGGTCGGCGGCCGCACTCCGCCTGCGCGAGGGTGACTGGCCCCTTCTGCGGGAGGCCGAGGTGGTGGCGACGACCGCCTACACGCCCGACGCCGTCACGAGCGCACTCGTCGACGCCCGCATCGACGGCGAGATCGACCGGCTGACCTTCGACCTGTCTGGGCCACTCGCGGAGCTGACCGACCGCGGCACGGCGCCAGCGACGGTCGACCGCGCGGTCGCGACCGCCGACCTCGTCCAGGCGGGCGAGGTCGCGCTTGCGTCGTACTGCGACCACCACGACGCCGCCGACCCCGTCGCGCTGCTCCGGGACCGCGGTGTCAGGCGGGCCGCGCTCACCCGCGGGGCGGCGGGTGCGACGCTCGTCACGCCCGACCGCGAGGTGTCGGTCGACGCCGTCGACGTGGACGCCGTGGACCCCACTGGCGCCGGCGACGCCTTCCACGCGGGCCTGGTGGACGCCTGGCTGCTGGACGGCCGCTCGCCGGCGGCAGCGGGCCGGTTCGCGGCGGCGGTCGCCGCGCTGAACTGCACCGGTGACGGCGCCCGCGGGGGACTGCCGTCCCGCGAGGCGGTCGCGGACCTGGTTGAGTAGGGCTACCGCACCGCGTCGGCCGCCGCCACCAGTCGCTCGACGCGCTCGACGGAGACGGGCGCCGTGGTCTGGCCGCCCTCCTTCAGGCCGGTGCCGACGATCACGCCGTCGGCCACCCTGAGCAGGTCGCCCACCGAGTCGGCGGTGACACCGCTGCCGACGAACACCGGTACGTCTACGTTCAGGTGGTCGCGGCGCTCGACCGCCCGCTCGACCGCCTCCCGGGGTGTCGCCCGCCCGGTGCGGGCGCCGGAGACGATGACCCCGTCCGCGAGACCGCGCTCGGCGGACTCCGCCAGCGACTCGGCCTCCCAGTCGCCGGCCGCAAGCGGCGCGGAGTGTTTGACGTCCACGTCGGCGAGGATACGGACGCCGTCGTTGGCGTCGCCCTCGCCGCTGCCGGGCGCCCGGTCGCGGGGCGCGGCGTCGATCCGCTCGCGCAGGCGGGCGGTCTCGTGGGCCCGTCCCTCCAGGACGCCCTGGTCGGCGACGCGGGCGCCGACGTGGACGTTTACCCTGACGAAGTCGGCACCCGCGGCGGCGGCGACGGCGACCGCCGCGGGGCCGTCGTTGCGGAGGACGTTCACGCCGACGGGCAGGTCGGCCGCCTCGCCGACGGTGCGAGCCAGCGCGGTCATCTCCGCGACGGCGTGTTCCGGCACGTCGTCGGGGTGGTAGGGAGCGTCGCCGAAGTTCTCGACCATGACGGCGTCGACGCCGCCCGCCGCGAGGCGGCGGGCGTCCCGGGCGGCGGCGTCGTGTAGGTGCTCGCGGCCCGCCTCGCGGTCGTAGCGTGGTGCACCTGGAAGTGGCGGCAGGTGGACCATCCCGACGACCGGCCTCGCGGCGCCGAAGACCTCGTCCATGCCCGGCACTCGCGACCCGGGAGTAAACAGGTGACGCTACTCGTACAGCGGGAACCGCTCACAGAGCCGGTCGACAGTCGCGGAGACCTCCCGTTGCACGTCCGGGTCGAGGTCGCCGGAGTCGGTGTCGACCCCGTCGACGACGCGGGCGATGGCGTCGCCGACCTCCCGCGTCGCCGCCTCGTCGAACCCCCGGGTGGTGATGGCGGGCGTGCCGACACGCACCCCGCTGGCGACAAAGGGCGAGCGCGTCTCGCCGGGGACGGTGTTCTTGTTGGCGACGAGGCCGACGGCGTCGAGGGCGGACTCGACGGCCTGGCCGGTCACTTCGGGGTGGGACTCCCGCAGGTCCACCAGCACGAGGTGGGTGTCCGTGCCGCCCGACACTGGATGCAGGCCGTGCTCCTGGAGTCGCTCGGCCAGCGCGGCGGCGTTATCGACGACCTGGGCGGCGTACTCATCGAACTCCGGTTCGAGGGCCTCGGCGAAGCCCACCGCCTTCCCGGCGACGTTGTGCATCAGCGGGCCACCCTGGCTGCCCGGGAACACGGCGGCGTCGATGTCGTCGGCGTGTTCCTCGCCGCACATGACGATACCCCCGCGGCCGGCACGGACGGTCTTGTGCGTCGACCCGGTGACGAAGTCGGCGACGCCGACGGGCGAGGGGTGCTCGCCGGCGGCGACCAGCCCGGTGATGTGGGCGATGTCCGCGAGGTGGTAGGCGTCGGCGGCGTCGGCGGCCTCCTGGACCCGCTCCCAGTCGACCTGCCGGGGGTACGCAGAGAAGCCCGAGACGATCACGTCGGGGTCGAACTCCTCGGCGGTGGCACGCAGGCCGTCGTAGTCGATGTAGCCGGTGTCGGGGTCGACCTCGTAGCTGGCGGTCTCGTACAGTTGGCCGGTGAAGTTGGCGGGGTGACCGTGGCTGAGGTGGCCGCCGTGGTCGAGCGACAGCGAGAGGATACGGTCGCCCGGCTCCAGGAGGGTGAAGTACACCGCCTGGTTGGCCTGCGTGCCGGAGTGGGGCTGGACGTTGACGTGCTCGGCGCCCCACAACTCTTTGGCGCGCTCCCGAGCGAGTTCCTCGACGGTGTCGACGTGTTCACAGCCGGCGTAGTACCGCTCGCCGGGGTACCCCTCGGCGTACTTGTTGGTGAGCGTCGAGCCCTGTGCCTGCAACACCGCGGGGCTGACGTGGTTCTCGCTGGCGATCAGTTCCAGTGTCGAGCGCTGTCGGTCGGTCTCGGCGCGCAACGCGTCGGCGACCGCGGGGTCGACCGCGCGTACGTGGTCGAGTTCGACGGCGCCCTCCGGTGTGTCCTCCATGCCCGTGCCCATACTCCGAGACGGGCGCCGGGACGCAAAAGCGTGTCCGTCCGACCGGTGCACGGCTCGTGACACACCGAGAACACGTCTCGCGGAGCGGTCTGCGGCGCCGGAGCCGCCAGCGGGCGTCGCGGGTGACACCCGCCTCCGATACACATAAACCGATCGGGTGTCATTCTTTCGTCGAATGATCGAGTGGGAGGCGACGGAGTCGGGGCTCCGTGTGTACGACGGGGACAACTCTTCGATGTCCCTGTCCGGCCCCGACGTGGAGGTCGTCTCCGGCGAGGGGGACGTCCCCCGGCCGGTCGACGGGTCGCTGCAGTGTGCCGGCACGGAGTTTCGGCTGACCGACGCCGTCGTGTACGTGACGAGTCTCTCCTCGGGTGACCGGTACGAGCTCGACGACGACGAACCCCTGGAGTTACCGCCGGACGAGTACCTCGTCGACGTGGACGCCGAGATAAAGACCTACCTCCGGGTGACCGGCGGGGTGAGCGTCCGCCGCACCACGAAGTACGACGAGGTGGTCGTCGTCCTGCCCGAGCGGGCGACGGTGACGGTGGGGTTCAGGAGCCGGCACGACCGCCCGTCGGCCAGGATGACCGTCCCCGCGACGCCGGAGGGCGTCGGGACCGTCCTGTCGTACTCCCACGCCGGCCACCACACCAGCAGCCCGGACCGCACCTTCCCCACGCTGCGGGGCCACCCCCCGATCGTCGAGTTGGGCGACACCGTCGACGTGCCCGAGAGCGTCCGCGAGGGCGTCCACGACACGGGGATCGAACTCGCGGTGCCGCCCCGGGTCGAGGACATGTTCGTCGTCGGGCCGCTTGCACACTACCTCCAGGCGCGGGTCCACACCGTCGACCGCGACAGCCCGGTGTTGCGGGCGCCGGGCACCGGCGTCGAGCACCACCTCCCCGAGATGCCCGACCTGGAGCGAGCGGCGACCCGCGTGTTGCGGAAGTCCTTCTTTCTCGACTCGCTCGTGCGCAACGTCGGCCCGTACAGCACGAACCTCGCGGAGGCGAGTCTGCTGGACACGCTGGGGCTGGACGCCCGACGGCTGTACGAGGCAGCGCCCGCCGAGCGGCTGTCGACGTACCTCTCGGTGCCGTTCGAGGCGGTCGAGCAGCGGCTCCCCGACTGGCACCTCTCGACGTACGTCGAACCCGCCGTCGAGTACGCCGAGACGCTGCCGTACCTGCTGAACGACCTGAGCCTGCTGTACACGCCCCGCACCTCCGAGCTGGAGGGGTCGGAACTGGTCGAGCGCTCGCTCGGGGACTTCTACCGTTCGGGCGCCGGTCAGGTCGCCTCCGTGGACATCGTCAAGCCCGAACTGCGCTCCTCGCGCATCCACGGCTGGCTGGCAGACGGCGTGCCGATCGACGTGTTCAAGTCCACGCCGGCGGCGTACCGCAACCGCTTCCGGTACGCCGGCGACGACCCCGGCCCGACCGAGGTGGTCGTCGTGCTCAACGACCAGGAGATGTACGGCGAACACGTCGACGTCGAGGAGATCTACCGCCAGCGCGGCGAGGACCTCCCCCTGGAGGTGTCGGTGTACGACCACCTCTCGACCACCGAACTCGCTCGCGTGTTCGAGGAGGGCGGCGACCTGGTCCACTACATCGGCCACTGCGAGGAGGACGGACTGCGCTGTCCCAACGGCTACATGGCCGCCTCCACGCTGGACGTCTGCAACGCCCAGACCTTCTTTCTCAACGCCTGTGGCTCATACTACGAGGGGATGGAACTCGTCGAGAAGGGTGCCGTCGCCGGCGCGATCACCTTCTCGCAGGTCCTCGACGACCACGCCGCGAAGGTGGGGTCCGCCTTCGCCCGTCTCCTGGTGCACGGCTTCTCAATCGAGCGGGCGATGCAACTCGCCCGCCGGCGGATCATGATGGGCAAGGACTACGCCGTCGTCGGCGACGGCACCCACGTCCTCACCCAGAACGAGAACCGCCTGCCCGCGACCGCCCGCCTGGAGGAGGTCAGCGACGGCCAGTTCCTGCTCACCTACGACCAGTTCCAGACCGGCGACATCGGCGGCTACTACCGGCCGTACGCCGGCGACAACGAGTACTCCTACCTCTGTGGCAACGAGAGCGAGTTTGCACTCGACCGCGCCGAGGTGCTCGCCTTCCTCGAACACGCCGAGATGCCCGTCATCTACGACGGGGAGTTCAGCTGGTCACACGAACTCCACCGCGAGCTGTCCTAAGGACCGGTGTACGCGCTGCCACCACCGAGGCGTGGCTCTGTCACACCAAGACGTGGGAGGTGATACCACTTCTTTTTTTCGGCCGCCACGCCGATACACATTATGAAACCCGGACCCGGACGCCGATCCACCCCACCAGGGCGAGGGGATCACCCGGTTCGGCCAAAACATTAAATACTTAGAGTTCGTACCGCTATTTAAGAGTATGACATCAACGGAATCGACGCTGCTCGACACGCGACTCGACAGCATCCTCGGGGGGGCACTGGGGGAGAGCGACCAGCCGGCACTGCTGGTGAACCCGTCGAGCGAGGCGGTCGCCCGTCTGGTACAGACGATGGTCGACGACGGCGACTCGACGGCACGGGTCCTCGCCGACCGGCGCGTCCTGAAGGACGCGATGGACGACTTCATCGTCGCCAGCAACGCCGCCGACCTCGTCGATCAGGACCGGCTCGAACTCCGCACGCTGGGCGAGAACGGCCCGGACAACTCCCTGCTGGTCACCCCGGAGTCCGTCGTCGCGCTGGTCGAGACCGGCTCGACCGTCGGCGGGCTCACCACGGACAACGAGGAGTTCATCGGCGAGGCCTACGAGACGTTCACCGCCGCCTTCGAGGACTCCGAGGACTTCTCGATGCGGACGCCGGCGATCTCCCGCGTGCGGGAGAGTCTGAGCGCCGACATCAGCCCCGAGGTCGAGGAGGACTTCGCGAGCGTGCTCGCCTCTCTGGAGACCGCCCGCGGCGACGGTGACGGGCTGGACGAGGTGACCATCTCGCTGCTGGTCGCCGCAAAGAACGAGGTGTTGCTGTACGACATCTCCCGCTGGGGCGAGGACGTCGGCATCGCCTCGAAGGCCACGTTCAGCCGCACCAAGACCCACCTGGAGGAGGTGGGCATCATCGACACCGAGAAGGTGCCTATCGACGTCGGGCGGCCCCGCCTCCGGCTGAAGCTCGGCGACGAGCGTCTGGAGGAGGCCGACGGCCCGCAGCTCGCGAGCGTCGCCCAGAGCATCCTCTCCTGACCGGCGGATTCATCCGCGGGCCGAAAGCACGAAGCTGTCCAGAAACACCGCCACCGTTATCAGCAGGACCACCGCCGCGATCCCACCGACGACGGCGAACAGCCAGAACCGGCGGTCGAGTCCACCGGCCCGGCGGTCGAGTTGCTCGGCCAGCGCCGACCGGCTCAGGTCCGACAGCGCGAAGGGACCGTCGTCGGCGGTGACCACCGTCGTCGGCTCCTCCTCGTCGCTGGTGCGTGGACGGCCCAGGACGTAGACGCGGTCGCCCGCCCGGAGCGCACCGCGCTCGTGCTCCCAGTCCGGCGTCGTCCCCAGTGCGGTCCGGGCGCGGGCGACCTCCCGGGTGGCGTCGAGACCGGTGTCCGGGGAGCGGACGAGTCTCGACCCCGCCTCGTCGCCCAGCAGTCGCTCGGTGTGGCCGGGCGAGACCAGCACCGCGTCGGCGGGGGCGTCGGTCGCGTCGACGAGCACCCGACCGCTGTCGTCCTCCACGACGAACGGCACCGCCTGGACCCGGCGCCGGGCCGGGGCCGTGCTGCCGCGGGGTCGCTTGACGTAGGTCGTCACCACCGCCGGACCGCGGTCGTCGGCGGTGCGGTCGGCCGCTCGCTCGTCCAGGGTCGTCCCGCCGTCGGTCGCCGCCGGACCGTCGTCGCCGTCGGAGTCCCCGGAGCCCGGGCGGTCCGGTGGGGGCGAGGTGCCGTCGCCGTCCGTGTCGCTCCCGTCGCCCGCCGGGAGTGCGACCACCTCGGCGTCCGACAGCGGGACCGAGAGGGTCTCCTCGTGGACCCGGACGACGCCCTCGACGGCGACCAGGTCCGCGTCGGGGGAGACGGCGGCGGCACGCGTCGGCGAGGTGGACCTGACGGCGTCGCGTCGCCGGGCCGTCTCGTCGTCGCCGAGCAGTCCCATCGGAGACCGCTTCCGGCGCCCGGATTATAAACTCCGCGACGCCCGGGAAGACTTTTGTCGCGGCTCCGTGGAGAACGGGCGTGGTCGAGACACACGACGTGCGACTCGCCGGCGAGGGGCCGGCGGTCGAGGCGGTCGCGGCGGCACTCGGGGACGTGGACGCGACGCCGACCCGCGTCGGGGTGGCGGACCTGCCGGGCGCTGACCTCGGGGTCGCAGTCGGACACGCCGACGGCGGCGCGCTGGCGGCGACGACGGCGGCGACCGACGCCGGCACCCCCGTGGTGGCCGTCGAACTGGGCGGCGTCGGCGGGCGCCGGGTCGCCGGCGTCGACGCCGGCGTGATCGGTCTCTCCCCGGGTGGCGCCTGTTGCGACTGCCTGCGGACGCGGGTGGCCGCCGCCGACCCCGAGACCGACGACGGCACGGTGGATGCGCCGACCGAGCGGGTGGCGGGCGCGACGGCGGGGCGGGCGGCGGTCGCCCGTCTGCGGGGCGAGTCGACGCCGGTGTTCCCGCGGACGCCGGACGGCGACCCGCTGGGCGGCGTGGTCGAACTGCCCCACGCGACCCGGCACGTGCTGCCGGTGCCGGGCTGCTCGTGTGACGACGGCGACCGGTTCGGGCGGCTCTCCCTGGAGAGGACGGCCGACCGGGACCTGGCGGCGACGATCGAGCGTGCCGAACTCGCCCTGGACGAGCGGGTCGGGCCGATCGCGGAGGTGGGCGAGGTGGAGTCGTTCCCGGTGCCGTACTACATGGCACAGCTGTCGGCGACCGAGGGGTTCAGCGATGCCAGCGCCCGGCGCCGCGCGGCGGGCGTCGACCCGGACTGGAACCGGGCGCTGATGCGGGCGCTGGGCGAGGGCCTGGAGCGGTACGCGGCCGCCGTCTACCGCACGGCCGATCTACGTCGGGCGCCGCCGTCGGCGGTGCCAAACGCCGTCAGTCCGGCGGCGTTCGTCCGCCCGGAGGACACCCCGGTGGTCGACCCGACGGAGCCGATCGAGTGGGTGGTCGGCGTCGACCTGGCCGCCCGCCTGGACGGCGACGTCGACGGGGACGGCGAGGACCTCGTCCACCTCCCGGCGGAGGCGGCGCTGTTCCCGCCGCCGACCGAGCGACACCTGCGTCCGGTGACGACGGGACTGGGTCTCGGCACGGACCCCGTCGGTGCCGTCCGGTCGGGGCTGACCGAGGTGATCGAGCGCGACGCCGCGATGCTGTCGTGGTACTCCACCTTCGAGCCGCTCGCGCTCGCCGTCGAGGACGAGGGGTACGACACGCTCGCCCGACGGGCCCGCTCGGAGGACCTGTCGGTGACGGCGCTTCTGGTGACGGTCGACGTGGACGTGCCGGTCGTCGTCGCGGCGGTCCACCGCGAGGAGTGGCCCCGCCTGGCGGTCGGGACCGACGCCGCCCTCGACCCGACGGTCGCCGCCCGCGAGGCGCTGACCGAGGCCGTACAGAACTGGACGGAGCTGCGATCGATGGGTCGGACGGCGGCGGGCGAGGAGCCGACGGCCATCGCCCGCTACGCCGAGGACCCCGGACCGGTGCGGCGACTGCTCGACGCCGACCGCGTGCCGGCGGCCTCGGTCGCGGACGTTCCGGCAGGGCCGACGCTGTCGGCGCTCGTCGAGCGGGTGACGGCGGCGGGACTGCGGCCGTACGCGGTGGACCTCACCCCACGAGACGTGGAGCGGGCGGGGTTCACCGCGGTCAGGGTGGTCGTGCCCGGGGCACAGCCGCTGTTCGTGGACGTGGACAGGCCGGTGTTCGGCGAGCGGGCCGAGCGCGTCCCCGCCGAACTGGGGTTCGAGCCGCGACCGGACGGCCCGCCCCACCCGTTCCCCTAGCCGGTCGCCTCGACGTCGATGACGTTCACGGTGAGGTCGACGATCCACCGGGTCGTGACCTCGTCGGACTTGCCGACCTCGTACACCATGACGGCGTACCCCTCGTCGCCCGTGGCCTCGGCGACGACGGCGACCTCGTTGCTGGCGAGGTCGAACTGGCCGCCGCTCTTGTACTCCGCGGGCAGTGCCGTCGCCAGCGAGTCCTGCCACCAGCCGCCGGCCACGCCGGGGATCGACTGCCCGTCGTGGTAGACGGAGACGCTCCCGAGCGAGGGTGCCCCGGCCGCGCCGTCACAGCGGTGGACGTGGTAGGTCTCCCCCGAGTGGTTCAGCGTCGTCGAGGTGTTCAGTTCGCTCGCACAGGACAGCGCATTCGCCTCGAACCGGACGCGGTCGCCGTCCTGGAGTCGCGTCGCCTCGCTGCTGCTGTAGTCACCCGAGCGGTAGCCCAGCTCGAAGTAGTTCACCGCGGCGTCGAGACCGGACCCCGACCCGAACACGGTCCGCCAGGGGGCGGTGCTGTTGGCCTGGTACTCCAGCGTGACGGGCTGTCTGACCACGTCGCGGTCGTGGCGGGAGACCCGCTTCGGGATCTCGGTCTCGACGTCGTAGCGCACCTCGACCTCGTCGCGGCGGGTGATCTCGTCGACCTTGTCGACGGGGACGGTGACCCACTCCCACTCGAGGTTCTCCTTCGTCTCCTTGCGCTCGGTCTCCTTCTTTATGATCGACTCGAACACGTCCTCCAGGTTGGCGGCGTCGCTGACGTGGTGGTACTCGCCGCCGGTCTCCGCGGCGATGTCTTCCATCAGGTCCTCGTCGTCGTCGCCGACGCCGATGGTGTGGACGGTGACGTTCATGTCGGCCGCGCGCTCGGCCTGGACCATCGGGGCGTCGCCGCGGTTGTCGTACCCGTCACTGAGCAACACCACCATGCGGTCGTGGTTGTCGTTGCTGTTGGCCGCGAGGTCGTCGAGGGCGATCTCCAGTCCGCGGTCGATCGGCGTCGACCCACCGGAGTTCAGCCCGTTCAGGCTCCCGTTTATCGCGTCGTAGTTGTCGGTCAGGGACTGGTACTGCTTGCTCTCGTCACCGAAGAGGTTGTTCCAGGAGTACCCGACCAGCCCGGCGCGGGCCTTGTCATCGGGCATCTGCCCCACGAAGCTCTCGGTGGCCAGAACGGCGTAGTCGATCCGGGTCTTGCAGTCCGGTGGCGAGAACAGCCCACAGCCGCTGCCCATCGAGCTCGACTCGTCGATGACGAACTCAACGTCCAGCGGGGCGCCCTTTATCACCGTCTCGTTGCGCTCGACGGTGTCGTTGTCCCAGTAGGTGCGGTTGACAGTCACCGTGTCGTTCTTGACGACCTTCTCGATCTCGTCGACGGGGATCGTCCGCTGGACCTCCTTCGTGACGGTCTCGTTCTTCCAGACGAGGTCCGTGTCGACGGACTCGTACCCCAGGCGGGCGGTGACGTACTGCAGTTCGGCGTCGTAGGTGTTGCCCGCGCTCTTGTCGACGGAGACGCCGTCACCGTGGACGGTGCCGGGCTCGGAGGGGTCGGTGAAGTCGACGACATCGTTGCGGGTGTCGTCGGCAGCCCGGGCCAGCAGCGAGTCGTCCAGTTCGACGGTCACGTTGCCACCGGCCGCGTTGACGGGGGCGGCGTCGGGCATCTCCTGGCTGAAGTACCGCTCCCAGGCGTCGCCGTGTTCGGAGTCGACCTCGATGGTGACCTCGTCGGGCCGGGCGCAGGCGTCGTTGGCGAACAGTTGCTGCTTGATCGCCTGCGAGCGCTGCTGGGAGGCGTCACCGAGCCGCTCGGCCTGGAAGCCGCTCGTGCCGTTCAGGCCGGAGGCCAGCTTCACCAGCGAGAACTGCAGCGTTCCCTCCCGGTAGCTCACCCCCGGCGGGGACACCATCACCGACCCGTCCCCGGAGAACCGCCAGACACCGCCGGCCTGGTACACGATGACGGTGTCCTCGGCGGCACCGACGTGGTGGATCGCGTCCAGGGCGACCGTCGCCTGGCAGGTGACGCCGTCGGCCTCGATCGTTATCGTCATCGCGTCGCCACGGACGACCCGCACGGACTCACCCTCGCGCTCGGCCGGCCGCAACGACACCGTCTCCGGATTCGAGTCCCGGGACAGACTCGTCAGTTCGGCGTCGACCTCCTGCAGGGACTGCGTGGCCGAGTCGACGCGACTTTGTTCGGTGACGCCGTCCTGGATCGCCGTGCCGGTCATGACGACGATCACGGCACCGACGATGACGAGCCCGAACAGCAACACCAGTCCGGTGATCTCGGAGAGACCGCGCCTGTCCTCCGGACCACTCCGTTCCCCAGCCATGTTGTTACACTACATACCACGTTAAATTAAAAAAGTTCCGTAGTTAAAGAACTATATCCAACGTCCTCAGCAGTTTCGGCACCGAACCATTCGCGTCGCTCGGTTCGGATGCCGAAACGCCGGCGAGCGACGGTTCAGATCCCTGTCGTCGGCGGGGGGCGTGTAGTTAGACGCCGAACACGGCCCGCACCATGTCCCGTGTCCCGGGGCCGAGACCGACCGCGACGGCGCCGATGAGCAGCATGACGCTGAACCGCGGCGAGTCCTCCATGAGGGAGTCCTCGAAGATGGCGATGATCACCACCGCCGCGACGAGTTTCAGCAGGAGGAAGGGGTACGCGGAGCCGGTCAGGTCGATGACGGCCCGGTTGACCGGATGTTTCGGGATCAGGTTCGCGCGCGCCCCGCCGGTCAGGGAGGCGTACAGTTCCAGCCCGACGACGTTGGCGGCGCCGTCGACGGCCTGCCCGACGAGCACGAGCAGGCCCATCTTCTCCGTGCCGGCGTTCAGTCCGGGCGCGAACGTCTCGATGCCGTACCAGACCGCGGCGACGGAGACGGTGGCGATCAAAAGCGTCACCAGCAGGACCGAGGGGAAGAACGTGACCGACTCGGTCGTCAGCGCCAGCCAGCTCAACAGCCCCAGCCCCGCGCCGGTCGCCACCACGCCGGCGGCCGCGAGCGGGTACTCGAAGCGCTCGACCCGGCCGGTTCGCTCCAGTCTGAGCGCGAGCAACAGCGCCCCCAGCGCGACCGCCGCCACGGTCACGTAGATGAGCGGACTGATGAACAGCGTGTTCACCGGGTACGACACCGGGCCGGCGGTGGCGGTCATCTCGGCGACACGGTCGTTCGCGTCCTCGACGACCCGGAGGACGCCGCCGAACAGCATGATCGGGAACAGCCCGAAAAAAAGCGCCCGGTAGCGCTCGACCCCGAGCCGTCGCAACAGCAGCGCGAGCCCCAGCATCGCGACGATCGCCACGAGCGCGTACCCGACCTCGCTGACGACGGTGTAGCCGGGGAACGCCACCGTCTCCGGCGCCCCCTGGCAGACCGTCTCGGAGCGACCCAGCACCGGCCCGCCGTCGAGCCAGGCGCAGTTCGCGGCGTGGGCGTCGGCGTACACCGGCCCCCAGAAGTACTTCCAGATGAACCGGTCGTACACCGTCCGGGGGAACGCGATCGCACCGGCGACGAGCGCGAGTGCCACGGTGAGTACCCCGCCCAGCCAGGCGCGCTCGGGGTCGACGTCGACGCGGTCACGGACCGCTGCCATACCTACGGGACACGGGCGGCTCAGTTTCAGCGTTCCGGTCTCGCCCGTCACCCACACACCCCCGCCAACGTGATCAGCAGTTTACACGCGATCCACGGCGTATCCATCGACGAGTTGATGTACCGAGGCCGTTCGTCCAGTCAGTCCCGCCGTTGAGTGTCGATACCGTGGACCAGCATCTTTATTAAAACGCGACAATAATCATCGATGGAACCTTCCCGATGTACGACCTGACAGCCTTTCAGCGAGACCTCCTGTACACGATCGCGGGGCTGGACGAGCCACACGGGCTCGCGATAAAGGAGGAGCTCGAGAACTACTACGAGAAGGAGATCCACCACGGACGGCTGTACCCCAACCTCGACACGCTGGTCGAGAAGGGCCTCGTCGAGAAGGGCCAGCGCGACCGCCGCACGAACTTCTACACGCTGACCCGTCGCGGGCGCCGCGAACTGGAGGACCGGCGCAACTGGGAAGACGAGTACGTCGAGATGTGACTACCGGGCGTCGTCGGCCGACGCCCCAGTGCTGTCGTCTCCCGGCTTGCCGTCGGGCGCCGTCTCCTCTCGCGTGACCGTGCCGTCCCGGTGTCCGTCGCCCTCGCCGGGAGCCGTCGCCGCCGGGTCGCCGCCGTCGACCGCGACTGGCGACCCCGCCGGACCGTCGCCCCGGCCGGCGTACACCGGGTCGACGGCGTACGGTTCGACGTCCTGCTGGCCCAGCAGGGCCGGCACCACGGTCCGCGCGAAGTGTGTCGCCAGCACGAGCACCACCGGCCCGAGGAAGATGCCGTACCAGCCGAACAAGAGCGGCCCGAAGGTGTACGCGAGCATGATGGCGCCGTTGTGGAGGCTGCCGGCGGCCACGTAGGGCCGCAACACGAAGTCCGGCATCGCCCCGATGACGACGAACGAGACCACGAAGAACACCGCCGGGAACCACAGCAGCGCGGGGTCCGTGAGGTAGGCGTTGACGGCGATGCCCAGGCCGACGGGGACGTAGATGGCGAGGATCCCGACGACGGGGATCAGGCTCGCCGGCGCCATCAGCAGTCCGACCAGCGCCGGGAACGGTATCGACACCCCCGACGGGGCGACGTACACGTTCAGCAGGCTGTAGACGATCGCTGCCAGGATGGCCGTCAGAAACGAGTTGAGCATGTTGCCGAAGAACACGCTCTCGAGGTCGTCGTCGACGTCCCGGGCGAACTTCGAGATCGTCTGGTCGTCGTACGTGCTCTGGGCCCACCGGCTCAGCCGTCGCCCGTCCTTCAGCAGGTAGTAGGCGATGACGACCATCACGAACACGTGGA
This sequence comes from uncultured Halobacteriales archaeon, assembly GCA_964402765.1. Taxonomy (GTDB): domain Archaea; phylum Halobacteriota; class Halobacteria; order Halobacteriales; family SW-7-71-33; genus SW-7-71-33. Next base: position 6,956 of record CAYODS010000034.1, on the reverse strand, counting down.
AGGCGCCGTTGCCGAGGAACCCGACGTAGCCGAGCAGCTCGGTGAACGAGGTCTCCAGAATGTTCCGAAGACTCGGGTTCGACAGTATCGTGCTGGGGTCCTGGAGCAACTCCTGTGGGTCTCGCACCTGGGGCACCTCACCGACCACCGACTCGACGGTGTCCTGGATCTCGCCGAGGTCGTTCTCGTCGGTGAAGCGGTTGAACTCCTGCAGGCCCACGAGCACCGTGTACGCGAGCAACAGGAGGATCGGTACCGCAAGCGCCAGAAGCGACAGCGCCGCGGCGACCCCGTCGCTGCCGACGTGCTCACGGACGCGATCGTACACCGGTCGGGTCGCGTAGTAGAAGAACAGCCCGAACAGGAACGTCCCGGCGTAGGACGTGAACGTCAGCCAGAGGATCAGAGCGATCATCCCACCGATCGCCAGCCACGTCATCTGGGCCCGACTCAGGTTCACGCCGGCGGTTGTCTACGCCACGACATATACGTTGCCCCTCCACCGCCGTCGGGCGCGTAACATACTTATAAATAGCAGTATATAGAGTACGTACGTGATAGCGTCCCTGGGTGACCTCGCGGGCGGCGGCGTGCTGGAGGGCGACGTCGCCAGAGTCGTCGCCGCGACGGCGCTGGGGCTGTTCATCGGGCTGGAGCGGGAGTGGTCCCGCAAGTCAGCCGGCGTGCGCACCTTCGCGCTGATCGCGATGCTGGGTGCGGTGTTCACGCTGCTGTCCGAGGCGGCGGTCCCCGGCGGGGACCTGCTCGTGGCCGCCGGCGCGGCGCTGGTGGTGCTCCAGGGAGTCACACTCGCCGTGCGCGGCGTCGTCACCGAGGGAGACGGCCTGGCGCTGACCACCTCGACCTCGATGCTGGTGGCGTACGGCGTCGGCGTGCTCGTGGCGAGTGACTACTACCTCGCCGGCGTGACCGTCGCCGTGCTCTCGGCCGTGTTGCTGGTGTTCAAGCGGGAGTTACACTCCCTGGCGCTCGGGCTCGACCGCGCCGAGTTGCGCTCGGTGGCGGAGTTCGCCATCCTCGCCTTCGTCGTGTTGCCGCTGTTGCCCGCCGGCCCGGTGGAGACGCCGCTGGGTATCGAGGTCGACCCCCGCGCCGTGTGGGCGATGGTCGTGTTCGTCGCCGGCATCGGTATCGTCAACTACGTTGTCGTCGCCAACTACGGCGGCCGGGGGATCGCGGTGACGGGCTTCGTCGGCGGCCTGGCGTCCTCGACCGCGGTCGTCGGCACCATGATCGACCACGTCCGCCAGGACCCCGACGCCACCTCCTACGCGCTGGCGGGGGTGTTGCTCGCGAACGCGGCGATGGCGCTTCGCAACCTCGCCATCGTCGCCCCCTTTGCCCTCTCGACTGAGTTCCTGCTGCGGGCGGCCGCCCCGCTGGGTGCCGTCGTCGTCGGCGGGGTGGTCGTCGCCGCCGTCGTCGCCGACTGGTCCGAGGAGACCGACCTCGACCTGGAGAGCCCGTTCTCGATGCGCAACGCCCTGGGGTTCGGCGCGGTCTTCCTGGGCGTGGTCGTCGCCACCGCCGTCGCCAGCGCCCACCTCGGGAGCGCCGGCTTCGTCGTCGCCGCCGCCCTCTCGGGACTGGTCTCCAGCGCTGGCGCCGCGGGGTCCGGCGCCCTGCTGTACCAGCGCGGCGTCGTCAGTTCGGAGGTGGCCGTCGTCGGCATCCTCGCGGCGACGGCGGTGAGCATCGCCGTGAAGTCCGGGCTCACCGTCGTCGGCGGCGATCGCGCCTTCGCCCGCCGGGTGACCGCCTGGAGCGCGGTCCTCATCGCCGGCGCCGGCGGGGTGGCGCTGGCCGGGTTCGTCAGCGGCGTCTGACGCCCGACAGTTATCACCGCCCGGACCACACGCGGGGTATGGAGCGCACCACAGTCTCCTCGGGCACCGAGTGGGAGTCACGCGCCGGCTACGCCCGGGCGGTGCGGGTCGGCCCGCACGTCCACGTCTCCGGCACCACCGCGACCGACGACGACGGCCAGGTCGTCGGCGAGGGCGCCCCGTACGCACAGACCCGGCGGGCGATCGACGACGTCGAGCGCGCGCTGTCGGAGGCGGGCGCCACCCTGGACGACGTGGTCCGCACCCGACTGTACGTCACCGACGCCGACGACTGGGAGGCGGTCGCCCGGGCCCACGAGGAGGCCTTCGGCGACACCCCGCCGGCGACGACGCTCGTGGAGGTCACGAGCCTCGTCGACCCGGCGATGCTCGTCGAGGTGGAGGCGACCGCGCTGGTGGCCGACGACTGAGCGGCGGACACCGGGAGAGGGCACCGGCCCGGTGACGGGGGACCCCACACCAGCCCCCCGGTAGCGCCCCGAACGGTTTACAAGCGGGGCGGGCGTCGGCGCCATCATGGATCGACACACCGCGGAGGTCGAGGTACGAGACGTGCCCGGCGACCGCGCCAGCGAGTGGGTTCAGTACCACGAGGGTGTCGCCGCGCCGTCGACGTACGTCTACGAGTTCGTCTGGGACTTCCTCGCCGACGCCGAGGGGCCGTACGTCACCGACGTCGACGGCAACGTCTTTCTTGATTTCACCAGTCACGTCGCCGCGGCACCACTCGGCTACAACAACCCCAAGATCGCCGGCAAACTCGACGCCTTCGACCTGCCGGACCCCGGGAAGATCGCCGGCCAGGACTTCTACGCCTCCGGCGGCTGGCCGCCCGACGACGCCGAGTTCCCCGGTCCCGCCGAACTGATGCACCGCCTCGTCGACGCCGCCGACCACTACGGTGCCGAGCGCGTCTTCCTCTCGAACTCCGGCGCCGAGGCCGTCGAGAACGCCATCAAGATCTGCTACGACCACGTCGAGGGCGACTACGGCGTCTGCTTCCAGGGCGCGTTCCACGGGCGCACGCTGGGTACGCTGTCGCTGAACCGCTCGAAGGCGAAGTACCGCGACCGCTTCCCGCAGATCGGCGGCGTCCACGACGCCCCCTACTGCCGGGACAGCGGCTGTACCCCCGAGACCTGCTCGTGTGGGTTCTTCCACGGTGACGCCGACGGCGGCGTCACCTCCCAGCTCCGGAAGGCCCTCGCGCCCGAGAGCGGCTACGTCAACCCCGACCGCACCGCCTACGTCATCATGGAACCCGTCCAGGGTGAGGGGGGCTACTACGTCCCCAGCGACGCCTTCATGCAGGAGGTCGCCGACCTCTGTGACACGCACGACGTGCCGCTGATCGTCGACGAGATCCAGTCCGGCATGGGCCGCACCGGCGAGATGTGGGCCTCCGACCACTTCGCCATCGAGCCCGACGTGCTCACCGTCGCGAAGGGCGCCCGGGTCGGCGCCACCATCTCCTCGGCGGAGATCTTCCCCGACGAGACGGGCCGTATCTCCTCGACGTGGGGTGCCGGCGACATCGTCGCCAGCCTGCAGGGCGTGCTCACCCTCGAGGCGATCGAGGAGCACGACCTGCTCGACAACGCGACCCGCATGGGCGAGCACCTGCAGGAACTCGTCGCCGACGCCGACCTCCCTGGCGTCGTGGACCAGCGCGGCCTCGGGTTGATGTTCGCCATGGAGTTCGACACCAAAAAGCGCCGGGACGCCGTCGTCGAGCGCGCCTTCCGCAACGGCCTGCTCACGCTCGGCTGCGGACAGAAGTCACTGCGCCTGTTGCCCCCGCTCGACGTGACCGCGGCGGAGATAGAGACCGGCGTCGACCTGCTCACCGGGACCGTCGAGCAGGTCGCCAGTGCCCGCGCTGCCGGCGACTGACGTCGATCACCGTCGACAGAGACGCTCAGAACTGGTAACGCCGATCCTGCTCGTCCGCCGGTTGGTACCCGCCGCTCATCTCCTCGAAGGTCATCCCCGAGAGGTACTCGTCGTAGGTCACGTCGTACTCGGCGCGCAGGTGAAAGTCAAGTTTCCCGGTGTCGACGGCGGTCTGGAACAGCAGGTGGACGCCACGCCGCAGCAGTTCGTCCGTGTCGGCGTCCAGGCCGGCGGCGAGCATCGCCAGTTCGTGTCTCGTCTCGCGGTCCAGGGCCAGGGTCGTCTCCTCGTCCAGTGCGCCGTACTCGGTCTCGACCGTCTCGGCGAGGTCGTCCAGGCTCATGCCTACAGTCCGGGCGGGGCCGTTACGGCTCTTGCGGTCGTCAGACGCCGGGACGGACGTCCGGTGCCACGACCCGCGAGCGGCCGCCGACCTCGTAGGTCCCCAGCAGGCCCTCGGTGTCGTCCTCGCCGGTCCGGAACACGCGGATTACCTCGCCGGCGGAGGCGTTCACGCGGATCGTGTCGCCGCGCTCGACCGGCAGTTCCCACACGCGTTTCGTGCCCGAACCCGTGACGACGACGTTTCTCGTGTCCTCGGCTGTGATCGGCTCGCGACCGACGTAGACGACGGTGACGGTGCCGTTCGGTCCCTCGCGGAACTGGACCGTCCCCTTCGGAGACGGGCCCGAGGGCGTCTCGAAGTCGCCGAGGACCTGCGCTCGCCCGCCGGCGTCCGGCGGCGTCCAGACGACGGTCACCGGCTGATCCGGTTCGACCTCGATGTTCACGATATCGCCGGCGGACGCCGGCAGCGACCACGACTGCCGACGCTCACCGTCGACCGCGACGTACAGTTCGCCGGTGTTCTCCTGGTCGAACACGTCACCCCCGGCGTGTGTGACCGCCACGGTTCCCTGACGACCGTCGTACTCGAAGTCGAACTGCGCCTGCGGGGTGGTCGTCACCTGCGCGGGGAGTTCGAAGTCGGCGACGATCCAGTCCTCGCCGCCGCCCGGGGCGGTCCAGATCACCGACATCTCCAGGCGTGTGCTGGGGTCGGTGCTGACCGTGACGCTGTCGCCCGCCGAGGCGGGGAGCGACCACGCGGTCCGGCGCTCGCCGTCGACCGTCACGTACAGTTCGCCGGTGTTCTCCCCGGTGTACGAGTCGCCGCCGGTGTGTGTCACCGTCACTTGGCCGTCGGCGTACTCGAAGTCGAACGACGCCTGCGGAGTGCGGACGTCCGTCGTCTCACCGTCAGTCGGTGGCGCCTCGGTCTCCGGGTCGTCCGTCCCGCCCAGCTCCGGCGGCGTCCAGAACAGCCCGAGGTACACCACGAGCGCGAGTACGACGGCGACGGCGAGTCCCTTCGGCAGCCACGACGGCGGTGACCGGCCGTCCGAGTCACCCCCGCTCACGGCGTCCCCCCGTCGACCGTCCGCCGGCGTTTCGAGCGACTGTACATCCGTTATCAGAGACAGGTTCCGCGGGAAAATAAGTGTGTGGCGGGCAACGCTCACCGCTCGACCGTGTAGGACGCTAGGACCTGCGAGTTGTTACCGCTCTCCCCGAACCAGACCACCTCGACCCTGTCGCCGGGACTCGCCGGGACGGTCACCGCGTCGCCGGCCACGAGGGCCGACTCGATACTCGCCCAGACCTCCCCGTCGACCCGGACCTCGATCCGGTCCGTCTCGCCGGCGTCGAACTGGTCACCGCCGGCGTGCTGGACGGTGACCGTTTTCTGGTCCGCGTCGTGGGTGAACTCGAACTCCGCGTGGGGAATGGCCGGGGTACACGCACACCCGACCGACGTGAAAAACGTACTGTACACCGCGAGTCCACCCAGGGTCGTCAGCACCGTCAGAACGGACAGAACCAGGAGACGCGAACCGGACAGGATCGACTCGAGGGAATCCGTCTCGGCAGACGTCGTCCGGGTCGCGCCGTCGCGCTCGCTCACGTGTTCTCACCACCGTCCGGCACGTGGTAGTCCGCCAGGATCTGCGAGTCGTCATCCGGTGCGATCCACACCAGCCGGACCGTCTCGTCTGGACTCCCCGGGACGGTCACCGTGTCGTCCGGTTCGAACGTCGACACGCTCGTCCGGACCTCGCCGTCGACTCTGACCTCGATCCGGTCCGTGTTCTCGGTCGTGAACCGATCGCCGCCCCGGTGCCGGACCGTCACCGTGCCGTCGCCCGCGTCGTGGCTGAACTCGAACTGTGCCTGTGGAGTCGTCTGGGGAGTGACCTGGACCGGCATCACCAGTGTTGTGAACACCAGGACGGCCACGACGACCGCGGCCGGCACGGCGACGACGAGAAACACACGCGGCGGGGACAGCCACCCACCGCCGGTGGTCGTCGGACCGTTGTCGGCGGATGGTTCCGTACGGGTCGCATCGTCGGGGTCACTCACAGACACTCACCCCGCGGACCGTCGATACGCCGACTCGATCACACCGTCGGTAGGGACGCGGGCAGCGCCGTGATCCACAGAGCATGAGCGTCTCAAGGGGAGCCAGCCAACTCAAATGACGCATTTTACCGCCATGTAATCGAACGAGTGCGTCACCATCGGTGGGCGACGCGTGTCGTCCTGGTCGATGGCGAGGGTCGAGCGAGACCGACCGGCGACGGACCGCCACCGACAAGCCCCCGCGTCCGCTGTCGGCGATCGATGACTGAGGACACAGTGGGGAGCGGAGACCCGCTCGGCGGCGTCGACCGGGCCGCCGTTCGCGAGGCACTCGTCGGGTGGTACGAGGACGACCACCGCTCGTTCCCCTGGCGGGAGACGACCGACCCCTACGCCGTGCTCGTCTCGGAGGTGATGAGCCAGCAGACCCAGCTCGGCCGCGTGGTCGACGCCTGGCGGGACTTCCTCGACCGCTGGCCGACCGCCGCCGACCTCGCGGCGGACGACCGCGCCGCCGTCGTCCGGTTCTGGACCGACCACTCGCTTGGCTACAACAACCGCGCCCGCTACCTCCACGAGGCCGCCCGCCAGGTCACCGAGGAGTTCGACGGCGAGTTCCCCCGCGACCCCGCCACGCTGCAGGAGTTGCAGGGCGTCGGCCCGTACACCGCGAACGCCGTCGCCTCCTTCGCGTTCGACAACGGGAACGCCGTCGTCGACACCAACGTCAAGCGCGTGCTGTACCGCGCGTTCGGCGTCCCGGACGGCGAC
>CAYODS010000033.1:0-24522 GCA_964402765.1 uncultured Halobacteriales archaeon | reverse complement strand
CTCGCGATCCTGCCCAAAATTTAAGTATCCCCGGACGCAACGTGACCTCACCGAGAGGTCGAAAAACCACTCGGTCCCCGCAGCCCTCCCATGTCGAACGCACGCCCTCCCACGACCGAGCAGCACAGCGACTCGTCCGTCGCTCGCGAGCGACGCGACGACCAGACAGAGACACGCGAGGTGGAGTGCCCGGAGTGTGGTGGCTCCGTGGCCCGCGAGGCCGACCGCGCCGAGACCGTCTGCGAGGAGTGCGGTCTGGTGGTCGAGGCCGACCGGATCGATCCGGGCCCGGAGTGGCGGGCCTTCGACCAGCAGGCCCGCGAGGAGCGCTCCCGCGTCGGCAGTCCGACGACGAAGACGATCCACGACGACGGCCTGTCGTCGGTCATCGACTGGCGCAACGAGGACGCCCACGGCAACGCGCTTGACCCACGGAAGCGCGAGCGCATGAAGCGACTGCGCACGTGGGACGAGCGCTTCCGCACGAAGAACCACCGCGAGCGCAACCTCAAGCAGGCCCTGGGCGAGATCGACCGGATGTCGTCGGCGCTCAGCCTTCCCGACGCCGTCCGCGAGACCGCCTCGGTGATCTACCGGCGCGCCCTGGAGGAGGACCTCCTGCCAGGCCGGTCGATCGAGGCCGTGGCGACGGCCAGCCTGTACGCCGCCGTCCGCCAGACCGACACCCCGCGCAGCCTGGCGGAGGTCACCGGCGTCAGCCGGGTCGACCCCCAGCGAGTCAAGCGCGCCTACCGCTACGTGGTGCGGGAACTCGGCCTGGCGGTCGACCCCACCGGCGCCGAGGAGTTCCTCCCGCGGTTTGCCTCCGAACTCGACGTCGACGCCGCGGTCGAGCGCCGTGCCCGCGAGTTGCTCGCGACCGGCCGCGAGCAGGCGGTCCACTCCGGCAAGTCCCCCGTGGGCCTGGCCGGTGCCGCGCTGTACGCCGCCGGACGGCTGGTCAACCAGCCCGTCACCCAGGCGGCGGTGAGCGAGGTCGCCGGCGTCAGCGAGGTCACGGTGCGCAACCGCTACAAGGAACTGCTCGACGCCGCCGACGAGCAGGTGCCCGCCTGACTCACAACCGTTATACCGGCGCCGTCGATACCCCAGGTGAGGGCGCGTAGCTCAGTGGACAGAGTACTTGGTTCCGGACCAAGCTGCCGCGGGTTCAAATCCCGTCGCGCCCGTCTTGTTGCTGCGAACACGCCGTGAGCAGTAGCAACCGGATAGACGGGATTCGAACGAGAGAACGGCGAGCGCGGCGAGCCGTTCGCGTGGTTCAAATCCCGTCGCGCCCGTGCAGTGAGACCGTGAGCGACAGCGAACGGTCGAGCGGGCCGGCACGCAGGATTTGAAGCAGGGAACGGAGCGAGTTCACGAGCGGAGTGACTGTGGTTCAGATCCCGTCGCGCCCGTCTCTCGCTCGCTGCACTCGCTCGAAACGACCGCGACTGAGTCCCACTCGCCCGTGGGACTCCCGTCGCGCCCCTCGACCCCGCGTGGCCGACCTCGCTGCCGGTCAGTTGCCTCTGCCCTTGCCCCTGCCGTTGCCCTTCCCACCGCCGTTGCCGTTCCCGAAGGTGTTGACGGCGGGCAACACGTCGATGTGGCCCTCGCCGCGGTAGTCGTCGGCCTGGAGAGCGCCGATGTCCGCGCTGCCGGGGGCGGAGGGCTGGTCGCCGTCGAAGGCGCCGTCGTTGGAGACGTTCGACTCGGCGCCGGGGGCGGTCGTCTCGCCGGCCCGACCGACGGGGAGACGGCGTGCCGTGGACTCGATCTGCTCGCGGACCGCCTCGGGGTCGGCGTCGTCGTCCAGCCCGTACAGCAGCGCGGCGAAGCCGGCGACGTTCGGCGCCGCGAAGGAGGTGCCGGCCTTGAACCCGAACGTCGGGACGAACGCGTCCGGGCGCTCGTCCTGGACCTCGCCGTCGCCGTCGCCGCCGTTGGCCGGGGCGTCCGGGTCGTCGCTCTCGTACACCGGCTCGAACGTCGTCGCCAGAACGAGGTCGTACAGCACCCTGGTGACCGGTACCGGGCCGATCGCGTCGACGTCGAAGTTACCGCCACCGGCGGTCACGTCGACGCCCTCGGCGCCGTAGTTGGTGTAGTTGGCCGGCTCCTGGGTCGGCAGTTCGGTGTCGATCGGCCGCTCGACGGTGAACCCGCCGACGTCCTGGCCGTCGCCCTCGACGGGCCACCCGTAGCCGATCGGTCCCGTGGCGCCGACGCTCATGTACCCGTCGGCCTCCGCGGGCAGGACGACGACGTCGGCGTCGACGTCGGTGGCGTCGTTGCCGGCCGAGGCGACCGGCAGCGTGCCCAGCGACACCGCGAGTTCGCCCGCCGCGGAGACGAAGTCGACGAGAACGCCCAGCCCCGGGGCGTCCTCCGGGATCGGCCCCGACCCCAGCGAGAGGTTCACCACGTCACAGCCGGCGCCCTGGAACACCTGCCGACCGTTGCTCGCCGAGAACCCGAGGTCGACCGGGACGCCCTCGGGGACCGCGCCGACGATCGTCGCCGCCGCCACGTCTGCGAACGACGCCCCCGTGCCGGAGAACACCCGCAGGTCGACGACCTCCGCGTCCGGGGCCATCCCGACGACACCGACGCCGTTGTCGGCCGCCGCCGCGGTGCCGGCGACGTGGGTGCCGTGGTCGTCACCCAGTGCGCCCGGCCCCTGTCCGTCGTCGGTGAAGTTGACCGACAGGTCCTCGCGGACGTTCGGCAGGTCCGGGTGGGCGGCGTCGTCGTCGGGGTTCGCCCCCAGGACGCCGTCGTCGATCACGCCGATACGTGCGCCCTCGCCGGTCGCTTTCCGGTGGACGGTCCCGATGTTCTGCTCGCGCTTGTCCCACTGGAGGTCGTACAGCGGCTCGTCGTTCGCGCTCGCCCGCATCGCCTGGGCCTCCCGCTCGGGCACCTCGAGTTCGATGTCCAGGTCCGCCGCGGTCCGGGCGTCCGACGGCATCGCCGACGCCGACCCGCGGACGACGGCGAACTCGATCCCGTCGCCGTCCGGGGTCGCGTCCCGGAAGTCGTACACGACCTCCACGTCGTCCATCGCCGACAGCGGCGTCTCCGTCGCCGCCGTGTCGACGATGAACCGCTCCTCGCTCGCCGTCGACGCGAACGCCCGGCCACCCGTGACCGTCACTCCGGCAGCGATTCCCAGCCCCTTCAGCACCGAACGGCGTGTCTTTCGTGCCATACGCGTGACACACGCTCGTCACAGTTAATTCGTCGTGTTGTGGAACGAAATTTTCACGCGCCCCGTGTCGGGGCAAAAATACGGCGTCGCGGTCGGGGGGCGGTCACCGCCGAGTGGCCCGCTCGACGGCGGCCCGGAGGTCGTCGCCCTCGGGCAGGTCGTGGCCGGCGGCGCGGGCGTTCAGCCGTGCGGCGGCGGGTGACTCCCGTAACTCGCGGTCGTCGTACCCCGCCAGGGCGTCGGGCACCCCGCCCGACCGGAGGGTGTGTTTCTGGTGGTAGTCCTCCGCGACGGTGACCCGGTCCAGCGGCTCGACACGGGTGGCGATCCCCGCCGGCGAGAGCCCGTGCTCGTCGAGGTAGTCCGCGACGACGCCGCGCTGGTCGCCGGTCGTCAGGATGAGGTGGTGGTACTGGCGTTTGCGGGGCTGGCGGGTGTGGTCGTGGCTCCTGAACGCGACCCGGAGGAGGTCCCGGTAGGTCGTCTCGCGGGGGTCGTAGTCCACCTGGAGGACCTCGGTGTGGTCGCCGATGGCGCGGTACGTCGGCGAGGGCTCCGTGCCGCCGGCGTAGCCGACGCGGGTGCGGACCACACCTGGAAGAGCGCCGAACTGTCCGTCCGGCCCCCAGAAACAGCCCAGGCCGAAGGTCGCCGACTTCGTCTCCGCGGGTGCGGGCGCCTCGCGGTCGTACGCCGCGACGACCGCCGGGGTGAGCGTCACGCCCGGTCCCCCGCTCGCGTTCGCGGCCGGGTCACTCGTCGGCCTCGTCGAACTCCAGGGCGACGCCGTTGATGCAGTGGCGTTTGCCCGTGGGTTCGGGGCCGTCGTCGAACACATGCCCGAGGTGGCCGTCGCAGTTCGCACACACCACCTCGGTGCGCGTGCCCATGATGCCCGGGTCGGGGCGCGTGTCGATGGCGTCGTCGTCGATCGGTGCCCAGAACGAGGGCCACCCGGTGCCGGACTTGAACTTCTCGTCGGTGCGGTACAGCGCCTGTCCACACCCGGCACAGCGGAACGTGCCGGGCCGGTCCACGTTCAGCAGTTCGCTCGTCCCGGCCGTCTCCGTGCCACACTCCCGGAGGATGCGGTACTCGTCGTCGTCGAGTCGGTCGCGCCACTCCTCGTCGTCCAGTTCGGTCTCGGATGCACGCTCGCTCATACCACCCGTACGGAACGGAGACACAAGTTCCCGGCGGTCGTGACGGTCTGTGACTGGTTCTGTGCGCCTGGCGACGGCGCCTTGTCGGGTCAGTTCTCCACGACCGCGACGGAGGCGAGGTCTTCGGCGGGGTCGAACCCGAAGACGTCGCCGAGAAAGCCGAACTCGGTCTCCAGTGCCCGCCGGCGGGAGTCCTCGCGGCGGAAGCCGTGGCGCTCGCCCTCGAACTCGACGTGGGCATGGGGCACGCCGCTCTCGGCGAGGGCGTCGACCATCGCCTCGGCTTGTTCCGGCGGGACGACGCTGTCCTCGCTGCCCTGCAACAACAGTAGTGGCGCCGCGATCCCGTCGGCGTGGGTAACCGGCGAGCGCTCCTCGTAGCGGTCGCCCGCCTCCGGCAGCGGGCCGACCAGCGAGTCCAGGTAACGGGACTCGAACTTGTGGGTGTGTGCGGCGAGCGTCCGCAGGTCCGCGACGCCGTAGTAACTCACGCCGGCGTCGAAGGCGTCGTGACGGGCCAGTGCCGACAGCACGGCGTAGCCGCCGGCGCTGCCGCCCCGGATCGCGAGGCGGTCGGGGTCCGCCCGGCCGGTCGCCGCCAGGTGCTCGGCGGCGGCCACGCAGTCGGCGGTGTCGACGACGCCCCACTCCCCGCGCAGGCGGTCGCGGTACGCCCGGCCGTACCCCGTCGACCCCCGGTAGTTCACGTCCACGACGCCCACGCCCCGGGTGGTGAAAAACTGCACCTCGAGATCGAGTGTCGGCAGCGACTGGCTCGTCGGCCCGCCGTGGACCGTCGTCAGAAGCGGCGGTGCTCCCTCCGGCGCCGCCACGTCGGGGTTGTGCGGCGGGTAGTACGTCGCGTGCGTCTGCTCGCCGTCCGGCGTCTCCACCGTGACCGACTCCGGCTGGGAGACGTACCGCTCCGGGAGGTCGACCTCGACCGACCGGCGCAGCACCCGCTTCCGGACCGCCGGGGCGTCGCCCTCGGCGTCCTCGACCCGCATCCGGACGACGCTCTCTGGGTCGGCCGGGCCGGCGGCGACGGTCAGCAGGTCGTCGCCGTCCGCCCGCAGGCGGGTGTGCGGGTAGGCGCCGTACCCCGTCGCCACGTCGGAGAGGGCGCCCGTCTCCGGGTCCAGGACGCCCAGTGCCCAGTCCTCCCCCCGGCCGTGGACGGCGGCGATCCGCCCGTCGTCGAGGTGGGCGTACGTCGACAGGCCGAAGACCCACTGTGGCGTGCCGAACTCCGCCTCCGCCGGGTGCAGCGGGTCGGGATCCGGCCGTGGGTCGTCGTCGGTCGCTCCCGCGTCGCGGTCGGGCACCCGGTAGAGGTTCCACCACCCCGTGCGGTCGGAGACGGCGTACAGGTCGCCGTCCGGTCCCCAGGAGGGCTGGAACACCGACTCCTCGGGACCGCCCATGACGGTGCGGGCGTCGGCCAGCGTGCCGTCCGGTCGCACGTCGGCGACGTGGAGTTCGGTGCCGTCCCAGGGCATCCGCGGGTGGTCCCAGGTGGTCCACGCCAGTCGGTCGCCGTCGGGCGACAGCCGCGGGAACGAGTAGAAGTCGTGACCCTCGGCGACGACCGTCACCGGTCCGTGGTCGTCCCCGCCGTCGGTCCGCACGACGACGAGTTCGTTCGCCGGTTCGTCGGCGGTGCCGGGTCCCTCGTGGCGCTCGCGGACGGCGTACACCCGACCGTCCCGGGGTTCGAGGTCCGCGTAGCGCAGTCCGCGCCCGGTCTCCGGGGCGGGCGTCACCGGTTCGGCGGTCGCCGGCGGGTCCTCGGCGGCCAGGTCCACGTGGTAGAGGCGCTGGTCCTCGAAGCGGGCGTAGTACAGGTCCGCGCCGTCGACGGCGAAGTCGCCGCCGCCGTACTCGTGGACGAGCGTGCGCACGTCGTGGTCCCCGGGGGTGACCGGCGTCCCGGGAGCGCTGGCGTCGTCGGCGCGGTCCGTCTCGCCTGTCGGGTCGCCGGAGTCGGCCAGGACGACCCCTCGCCCGTCCTCGCTCGGGCGCCGTTCCAGCCAGTAGGCGGTGCTGCCGTCGAGTGCGAGGTGACCGAGGTCGATCCCGCCGGCGGCCACGTCGGCGGCCGACAGCGGCGACGGCCACGCACCGTACGGAGTCGTCATCAGGGGGACTTCGGCGGGTCGTCGCCTCAACCTTTCGGGAGTGGAACCATCAGACCGAGGGGCCTGCCCTCACACGCGACCGATGACCGACCCGACCGCCTTCTACGACGACTACGGCGAGCGCGAGTGGCACCGCCTCGCGGAGGGTGTCGACGGCCACCTGGAGTGGGCACACACCGTCGCCGAACTCGACGCGGCGCTGCCCGACGGGGGTCACGTCCTCGACGTCGGCGGCGGCGCCGGCCGGTACGCCGCCTGGCTCGCCGACAGCGGTCACCGGGTGACACTCGTGGACCCCAGCGGCGGGCAACTCGCCGTCGCCCGCGAGCGACTCGCCGACCGCGGCGTCGCGGACCGGGTGACGCTCGTCCGTGGCGCCGTCGAGCGCCTCCCGATCGACGCCGACGCCGCCGACGCCACGCTGTGTCTCGGCGGGCCGCTGTCACACGTCCTCGACGCCGCCGACCGCGAGCGGGCGGTCCGTCACCTGGCCCGGGTCACCCGCTCCGGCGGCCCGGTCTGTGTGTCGGTGCTGGGGCTGCTCGGGTTCGTCCAGCTGAAACTGCTCACCGGGCACAACGTCCGGGCGCTGCCGGACCTCCTCGCCTCGGGCGACTACGACGCCGACCTGCTCGCCCGTCACGATCTTGAGAGCGAGTTCACCGCCGCCCACCTGTTCCGCCGGGCCGAACTCGTCGACCTGCTGGCGGCGGGCGGCGTGACCGTCGACCGCGTCACCGGCCTAGAGGGCCCGGCCTCGCCCCTGCACGACGACCGCCTGCGCGACGCCGTCGACCTCTCCGACGAGCGACGGGCGGCGCTCGTGGAGACGGTGGACCGACTGCGGGCCGACCCCGCTGTGGCCGACCACTCGGTGCACATGCTCGCGGTGGGGCACGTCTGACCGGCGCTCGCGTGCCCGGGAGCCGACGCGCTTATTCCCCGCGAGTGACAGGGTGTGGAGGGTATGGACGACCTGCGAACGGGACTGAGTTACGGCGACGTGCTCCTGGTTCCACAGCGGTCACCGGTCGACAGTCGGAGCGACGTCGACCTCTCGACCCGGTTCACCCCCGGGATCGAACTGGAGACGCCGTTCGTGTCGGCCGCGATGGACACCGTCACCGGGGGCGAGCTGGCGACGGCGCTGTCCCGGGCGGGCGGGATCGGCGTCGTCCACCGTTTTCTGACGCCCGAACGCCAGGCCGAGGCGGTGACGAGCGCCGACGACGAGCGAGTCGCCGCCGCCGTCGGGATCGACGAGGACCACGTCGCCCGCGCCGAGGCGCTGCTGTCGGCCGGGGCGGACGCCATCGTCGTGGACGTGGCCCACGGCCACCTCAACCGCACGCTCGACGCCGTCGCCACCCTGCGGGCGGAGTTTCCCGACGCCGAACTGGTGGCGGGCAACGTCGCCACCGCCGCGGGCGTCGCGGACCTCGCTGCCGCCGGTGCCGACTGCGTGAAGGTCGGCGTCGGCCCCGGGTCGCACTGCACCACCCGGGAGGTCGCCGGCGCGGGCGTCCCGCAACTGACGGCGGTCGACGACTGCGCCGACGCCGCCCGCGAGGCCGGCGTCACCCTCTGTGCCGACGGCGGGATCCGCAGCGCCGGCGACGCGGTGAAGGCGCTGATGGCCGGCGCGGACACGGTGATGCTCGGCAGCCTCTTCGCCGGCACCGCCGAGGCGCCCGGCACCGTCGTCGAGGTCGAGGGCGAGCGGTACAAGCGCTCCCGCGGGATGGCGACGACCGCCGCCGCCGAGGCCCGCGACGACAAGGACGCCGACGTGGCCGCCGACGAGGGCGTCGAGGCGCTCACCCCGTACAAGGGGCCCGTCCGTGGCGTCGTGGAGGAACTCGCCGCCGGCGTGCGCTCGGGACTGTCGTACTGCGGCGGGCACACGATCCCCGCGGCCCGCGAGCGGGCCGAGTTCGTCCGCGTCGCCGCCGGCGCGAAGGAGCGCGAGGGCGCCCACGGCGACCACGACTGGGAGGGCGTCGACGTCGACACCGCCGCCACCACCGGTGACGACTGAACGGCGCCCACGTCGAGAACGACGGTCAGCGTCTTCGTGACCGCGATGGCGACGGTGGGGCGTGTCATCGGCCGGCCTCCCGTCTGACCTCGCCCCACATCGACGCCAGGCGGTCGGCGGGCCGCTCGACACTCGCCCGCAGAGTCCGGTCCCCGGCGAGTGCGACGACCACGGCCTCGAAGTCCGTCCGGTAGCGGGTGGCGGTCGCGCTGCTGCGGGGGTGGTGCCCCTGAGGTACCACACTTGAACACCCGCAGTATCGAGGGTGACCCGTTAGCGCGGTCCGACCGGACGATCGCCGTATGAGACAGTCGAGAGAGCGCCGTGGCGTCGGTGAGCGCCGGACGGCCGGAGAGAGCGACGGGACGGGCGTCGACACGGACACGCTGGCGGTGCTGGCGGACGACACGGCCCTGGCCGTGCTCGCCGTGCTGGATGACCCGCGAACGGCCCAGGAGGTCGCTGACGACTGCGACCTGGGACTGTCGACGGTGTACCGGAAACTCGACCGGCTGACGGCGGCCGATCTCTGCGAGGAGCGGGTCGAGGTGCGGGCGGACGGCTGCCGGGTGAGTCGCTACCGCCGCACCGTCGACCAGTTGTGCGTGGGCCTGGGCGACGGCGAGGTGACCGTCGCCCCGGTCGCGCGCGAGCCGCGCCAGGGGGCGACCGACCCGCGAGTCGGCGCCCGGTCGGACTGATGGCCGCTCACTCCGACGACGGCGACCCCCTCGCCGGTCGCTCGGTCGCCGTCGTCGGCGGCGGGGTCGGCGGGCTCTCGGCCGCCTGCTACCTCGCCGACGACGGTGCCGACGTCACGGTGCTGGAGCGCCACGAGCGGGTCGGCGGCGTCGCCAACCGCATCGAGCGTGACGGCTACACGTTCGACACCGGTCCCTCGTGGTACCTCCAGCCGGAGGTGTTCGAGCGCTTCTTCGCGCAGTTCGGCCACGAACCGGAGGAGTTCTACGACCTCGACTTCCTCGACCCGAAGTACCGCGTCTTCTGGACCGACGGCGACCGCGTCACCGTGCCCGCCGACCGCGAGGGCGTGCGCGAGGTGTTCGAGTCCTACGAGGACGGCGCCGGCGACGCCCTCGATGACTACCTGGAGCAGGCCCGCGAGGCGTACGAACTCGGTATGGACCGGTTCGTGTACGAGGACCGCGCCCGCCTGCGGGACATGCTCGACCTGGACGTCGTCCGCTCGGGGCGGGCACTCCCGCTGCTGCGGACGATGGACGACCACGTCCGGCGGTACGTCGAGCACCCGAAACTCCGGCAGTTACTGGAGTACACGCTCGTGTTCCTCGGCGGGTCGCCGTACAACACGCCGGCGCTGTACAGTATGCTCTCGTGGGCGGACCACGGCCTGGGCGTCGCCCACCCTGAGGGTGGGATGTACAGCGTCGTCCAGGCGCTGCGGGAGCTGGGCGCCGACCTGGGCGTGGAGTACCGGACCGACACCGAGGTCCACCGCGTGCGCGGCCAGCGCGGTGCCTTCACGGTCGAGACAAACGCCGGGCCGGTCCCGGCGGACCTGGTCGTCTGTAACGCGCCGCCGGCGGCCGCCGACCGGGAGTTGCTCCCGCCCGGAGAGCGGGTGCGCGGCGAGTGGGACGACGCCACCTTCGCGCCATCGGCGTACATGCTGTACCTCGGCGTCGAGGGCGAGGTGGACCCGCTCGCGCACCACTCGCTCGTCCTTCCGACTGACTGGGACGACCACTTCGACGCCATCTTCGAGGAGCCGCGCTGGCCCACCGACCCGGCGTACTACCTGAGCGTGCCCTCGAAGACGGACGACACCGTCGCGCCCGACGGGGGCCACACCGTCGTCGCGCTCGTCCCGATCGCACCCGGACTGGACGACGGACCCGATGCACGCCAGCGGTACCGCGACGCCGTCCTCGACAGTCTCGCGGCGGACACCGGCGTCGACCTGCGGGACCGGATCGTCGTCGAGGCCGAGGCCTGTGTCTCGGAGTTCGCCAGCCGCTACGACCGCCCGGAGGGCACGGCGCTGGGCCTGGCGCACACGCTGGGACAGACCGGGCCGCTGCGGCCCGCCCACCGCGCCGGACCGGACGGCTTCTACCTCGTCGGTGCCGACACCACGCCCGGCATCGGCGTGCCGATGTGTCTGATAAGCGGCGAGCACACCGCGGCGGCGGTCCGCGAGGACGAGCGACCGACGGGACTGCCGCTGGTCGGTCGGTAGGGCGAGACCGTCGGTCGAGGGCAGGAAGCGGAGAGGGTGCGACGGGAGGTGGGACGGTGACGGAGAGTTCTCCATCGGTTCTGGTCGGCCGTGCCACGTCCGACCAGCACTCGCCCGTAACGCGCGACCGGGACGAACCCTCGGCCCGGACATCGCGGGCCTTGACGTGCCGTTCCCACGATCCGGGAATCCGGGCCGGGCTTTTGATCGCGGCGGCCCGACCGCCGATCATGAGCGTCGCGTGGGTCACCGAGGACTGGTTCGAACCGGGTGAACGGACACACGTCTCGCTGTCGGCGTCGCGGGCGGTGCTCGCGGTCCTGACGGTGGGCTTTGCGGTCGCCGGCCTCGCGGGGCTGTCGGCGCCGCTGCGGGCACAGATGGTCGTCTACCTCGTCGGGATGGTGGCGCTGAACCTCCCCCACGGCGGCTACGAGCACTTCGCCAACCTCCGCCGGCGTGAGTGGTCGTTCCGCCGCTGGTACGTCGCCGCCTACCTCGCCGGCGTCGGGGGCTTCGTCGCGCTCTTTCTGGCGGCGCCGGTCGCTGGCCTGGCGCTCGCGCTCGTCGTCGCGATGGCGAAGGGCGGCCTGGGTGACCTGCGCGTGCTCGACGCCGCCACCGGCACGCCCCACCTCCGTACCCGCCCGCAGCGGTGGCTCGCCGCCGGGGTGCGCGGCGGCGCGGTGATGCTCGTCCCGATCGTGTTCTGGCCGGACGTGTTCCACGCCTTCAGCGCCATGATGGTCGGGATGGTCGAGCCGGGCGGCCTGGCGCCGTACGCCGCGCACTTCGATCTCACCCGGGCGCTGATCGCCGGCGGCTACGCGCTCGCGCTCGCCGCCCACCTCGGCCTGGGGTACGTCCGCGGCGGCGGGCAGGCGTGGCGGGTCGACGCCGGCGAGTCCCTGTTGCTGACCGCCTTTTTCGCCGCCGTGCCGGTGCTGGTCGCCGTCGGCCTGTACTTCCCGTTCTGGTACTCCGCCCGACAGACCGCCCGGGAGTCGCTGGTCGACACGGACCCGGCGGACGGCCCGGACCTGCTGGGCGAGGACCCCGAGCGGGCGGCGATGGCCGCCTGGGGCGTCGCCGTCGCCGGGGCGCTGGCGACCGGTGGCACGCTCGCGGTGATCTACTACGCGCTGCCGAACCCGCTGCCGGCGGGGCTGCTCGCGAGCGGGGTGGCCTTCTGGAGTGTCGCCATCAGCGTCATCGCCCTGCCCCACGTCGTCGTCGGCTCGCTGCTTGACGACCGCCGGGGCATCTGGTACGTGCCCTGACCGTCGCCCGGCGCTCACTCTCGCTCGCGCTCACCAAGCAGCGTCTCGACGGTCGCCGCCCCCCAGACGAACCGTGCCCGCTCGCGGTCGCCGAAGGAGAGGTACGCCGCCAGCGAGCGCAGCGCCGCCTCGTGAGGCCCGTCGAGGTCGCGCTCGTGGGTCAGACGGTCACCGCCCGGCGACACGACCGTCTCTACGACGCCGTCCTCCCGGTCACGGTAGCGCAGTCGCGCCCCGTTCTCGAAGGCGACGACGACGGCGGCACCGCCCTCGGCGTGTGGCCGCACGCACGTCACCGCCGGCAGGCCGCTCGCGCCCGTCCCGTCCGTGGCGTCGAGTTCGACCACGTCACGGGGTCGGGGCCGCCCGGCCGAGAGTCCGGCCCCGCGCTATCGGGGGTCAGCCCGCGGTGAGCAGTTCGTCCAGCAGTTTCCCCTGGGCGGCGGCGAGGTGTTCGGCCAGCGTCGACGGCGAGATGTCCAACTCCTCGGCGACCTCGGTGGCGTTGGACTCGCGGGGGTACTCGAAGTAGCCCATGTCGTAGGCGGTCCGCAACACCTCGCGCTGGCGGTCGGTCAGGGCGTCGCGGTCGACCAGCGTGCGGTCGCCGCCGTCGTCGGCGTCGACGCCGGTGTGGACTAGGTACCGCACCTCCACGCGCTCGGCGGTCGCGTCGAGGTCGCCCACCACCTCGCGCAACTCGTCGACGGCGTCGAGATGCAGCGTCAACACCAGCGTGCCGTGCTCGACCCGGACGTCCGCGAGCGGGTGGCCGAGTGCCTCGACCACCTCGCAGGCGCAGGTGGCGTCGGCGTCGCGGGCGAACTGGTAGACCCGCTCCTCGCCCACGTCCAGCACGGGGTCGGCGTCGGCCACCGCCGCCGCCTGCGTGTCGTCCAGGGCGCCGGCGACGCGGAACTCCTCGGTGACGGTGTCGCCGCCCCGGGTCCAGGTCACGTCGGTCACGGGCTCCTCCTGGGCCGTCGACAGCGCCGTGACCGGACAGTTCGACGGGCCGTGCACCGCGATCTCCGCTCGAACTCCCATCACCCCAGCATAACGGGACGGCCCACATCAACCCCCGTCCGATCCCAAGATACTGGGAACGCTACGCGGCCGGCGTCGACCGCCGGGAGAACGCCCCTGCCGGCGGCTGCGCTCCACAGCGGGCACACCCCGCCTCGATCAGGTCGCCCCGGGCGCTGCCGTCGACGACGAACTCCGCCGGACACGCCGGACACGCGAACAGGTACCAGTCCGTCATACCCCCGCGATCGGTGCCGACGTGGTTAGTCCTCCCACCGCAGCATTCGGGGCCCTCACCGACGACCCGTCGCTCCCGGTCGCCGCCCCCGCCGACTTCGATACCCCCACAGTCGAGGGGTGCCCGTTTCGACGCCCCCCCGCGAGGGTAGGACCGTGACCACCACTCGACGGAGCGTGCTCGCCGGCGCCGGTCTCGCGCTGGGGTCGCTGGCGGGGTGTCTCGGCGGCGGCGACGGTCGCTCGGCCGACCCACCGGCGGACGCCCCCGAACTGCCGACGCCCGCGTTCGGTCCCGACCCCGACGAGGCCGACGCCGTGATCGCCGTCTGGGAGGACTACCGGTGTTCCCACTGTGCCAGCTTCTCGACGACGGTGGTCCCCCGGATCCGCTCGGAACTGGTCGGTGACGGCGTGCGCTTCGAGTTCCACGACTTTCCCATCCCGGTCGACCGGCGGTGGTCCTGGGACGTGGCGATGGCCGCCCGCAGCGTCCAGGAGCGCGTCGGCGTCGACGCCTTCTGGACGTTCAACGAGCGTGCTTTCGAGCGGTTCGGCGCCGTCCACGGCACCGCGGCGTTGCGCTCGGTCGCCGAGTTCGCCGGCGCCGACCCCGACCAGGTGCTCGCGGACGTCGAGAACGACCGTCACTACCCGGTCGTCGAGGCCGACCGCGAGCGCGGCGAGGCGGCCGGCGTCCGGGGCACGCCTGCGGTGTTCGTCGACGGCGAGAGCGTCGGCAACTCCTTCGAGGCGGTCGCCGACGCCGTCCGGGGGCGCTGACCGGGACTCAGCAGAACTCGCAGTCGCAGTACCGCTCGCAGACGGGGTTCGTGCAGTCGGCGTTTCGCGCCGAGCAGTGCTCGCGGCCGTGGCCGATCAGGAGGACGTGAAGTTCGTACTTCAGGTCGTCCGGGACGAGCTCGTTGAGCACGTCGTGGGCCCGCTGGTTCGACGCCGACGCCGGCACGAGGCCGAACCGCTTGGCGACGCGCTCGACGTGGGTGTCGACGGCCATCGTCGGCTTCTCGAACTCGAAGTTCAACACGACACTGGCGGTCTTCGGGCCGATGCCCTTTATCTCGGTGAGCCACGCGGTCGCCTCGTCTGTGTCCATCCCGTCCAGAAAGGCGAGCGTGTACTCGCCGCCGGTGTGCTCCCGGATGCGGGTCAGCGCGCGCTGGATGCGCTCGGCCTTCGTCTCCGGCAGGCCGGCGACGCGGATCGTCTCCGCCAGTTCGTCGAGGGGGGCGTCCTCGATCTCGCGGTAGTCACGGTACCGCGAGAACAGCGACTCGGCGGCGCGGGCGGTGTTCTCGTCGGCGACATTCTGTGAGAGGATCGTCGTCACCAGCGAGCGGACCCCGTCACGCTCGCTCTCCGAGCGCTCGACGGCGCCGTGCAACTCGACCAGGTCGCGGTGCAACTGCCGGATGTCCACGTCCACGCCCTCGGCGGCGTCTGAGTCGACGGCCATACCGTCGACAGGGCGTCGAGGGGTAAAACGCCGTCCGTTCGGCGCGCCGACCGAGGATCCGGCAGGCATTTCTGCCGGGTCGGCGTCAGGTAGCCGGATGGCGCCACTCCCGGTGGACTCGCTGCCGGTGCAGGTCCTCCTTGGGGTGTACCTCGGGTTGCTGATCGGGATCGTCCCCGCGCTGGTCGCCGGCACGCTGGGGTTCGCGTTCAAGTACGTCACCGGCGTCACCATCCCCGGCCTCGGGGTGGTCGTGCTGGGACTGGCGATCGCCGGCGTCAACGGTGGCCTGCTGGCGCTGAACGACCCTGCGGTGCGGTCGGCGGCCAACGCGCCGACGCTCGTCGTGGCGATCCTCGTCGTGTTGATGCTGACGCTGTACGCCCACGCGAGGGGTGACGCCCTCGGTGCGCGGCTCCCCCGGCGGCTGAACCTGCGGAAACTCGCCGACCGCACGCTGTCGGCGGACGTGATCGAGATCGTCGACGCCCGCCGCCAGGTCAGGGTGCGGGTGACCGGCGAGGTGAGTGACGTGGAGGGGTACCCCGGTCTGCCGGCGGACCTGCGGGCCGCGCTGCGGGCGGTGACGTACTCCTTCCCCGCGGACCTCCCGGTGGCCGACCTCGAACGGCGGGCGGCAGAGCGACTCCGCCAGGAGTTCGACCTCGCCGAGGTCCGGGTCGAGGTGGACGACCGCGGGCGGGCGACGGTCGCCGCCGCCCCGCCGGTCGGGACCGTCTCGAAGCGGGTCGAGAGCGGCGAGCGGGCCGTCTCGCTGGCGACGCTCGTGCCGACCGGCGTCGTCCGGGGCGACGCGGTCACCGTCCTGTCGGACGGCGAGACGTTCGAGGGCCGTGTCGTGGCCGCCCGGTCGGCGGGTGTGGCGGTGTCCGCTCCCCCGCCCGCCGACGCCACGGACGGCGACCCGGCGTCGGACCCGGAGGCGACGCCGACGGCACCGACGACGGCGGGCGGCGAGGGCCGGGTCACCGTCGCGGTGCCGGCCGACCGGGCGGCCGCGCTGCTCGAACGCGCCCCGACACAGGTCGCGGTCCGGCCCCGCGAGTCCAGCCGCGAGTACGAACTCGTCTCGCTGCTGCGCCGGGCGGGCAACCGGTTCGAGCGGGTGACCGTCCGCGAGGACGGCCCGCTGGACGGCGTGACCATCGCCGGGGCGGACGTCCGGCGTCGCCACGGCGTGACGGTGCTCGCGGTGCGCTCGGGCGGGGAGTGGCGGCTCGGTCCCGACGGCGGGACGACCCTGTCCGCCGGCGACGACCTGTACGCGGCCGGCCGACACGACGCGCTCGCGGCGTTCACGGAGGCGATCGGCCGATGACACTGCCGCCGGCGCCCGGCCCGCTCGCACAGGCCGGACTGGACGAGCTCGCGACCGTGCTGGTGCCGACGGTCGCCCGACTGGCTGGCCTGGCGCTGTCGGCCGGTGTCGTCGTCGCCGCCGTCGCCGTCGCCTACCGCTGGTACGTCCGCGAGCCGCTGCCGGACGGTCTCGGCGTCCTCCTCGGACTCGGCGTCGTCGCGCTGTACCTGAACACGCTCGGCCTGTTCGGGCAGGTGCTCGCCCCGGTCGACGGCGAGTCGCCGCTCTCCCTGCGGGCGGTCGTCTCGAACGTCTCGGCGCTTCTCGGCGGCAGCCTCGCCGCCCCCGTCGGCCGCCGACTGGGTGACCGCGTCGCCGTGTCCGTCTTCGACCGCACGGCGGTCCCCGACGGGAGCGTCGGCCGTCTCAGGAGTCGGTTCAGCGGCGCCGTCGCCGTCGACCTCCCGCCCGCGACCGAGATCGAGGACATCCCCGGCTACGACCCCGTCCCCGCGGCGACCCGCGAGCGCCTCGGCGGCCGGACCGTCGCCCTCGCCCGCGGTCCCGGTGACGTGGCCGAGCGACTCCGCACCCACCTGCGGGAGACCTACGGCGTCGGCCGGGTCGACGCTGACGTCGAGGGCGCGCGGGTGACCCACCTCGGCCTCGGCACGCGACCGGCGGGGATCGCCCCCACGCTCGCCCCCGGCACGGCCGCCGTCGCCGTCCGTGCCGACCCGCCCAACGGCGCCGGCCCCGGTGACGTGGTGCAGGTGTGGGCCGCCACCGGCGCGGACGACGCGACGCCCGACTCGGCCGACGCCGACCCGGACGGCGCTGCCGGCCCGGACGACGTCGGGGAGGCGTCGACAACCCGGCTCCGGCGGGTCACGACGGCGGAACTCCGGGGGACCGCCGGCGACGTGGTCACCCTCGCCGTGGACGAGCGCGACCTCCCCGCGCTCCCCGCCGACCGGGAGTACCGGCTGGTGACTCTGCCGGCGCGGCCCAGCGCCGACCGGGAGTTCGCCTCGCTGCTGTCGGCGGCCGACGAGCGCATGGACGCCGTCACGGTCGCCGCCGGGAGTCCGCTCGCGGGCGCCACCGTCGGCGACCTCGCCCCGGGCGTGACCGTCGTCGCCGTTCGCGGGACCGAGGGCGCGCTCGACGCCCTGCCCGCACGCTCCCGCCCCGTCGACGCCGGTGAGACGGTGTACGTGATGGCCCCGCCCGAGACGATCCGGCGGCTGTCCGAGCGGGCCGCCGCCGACTGACCGGTGACCTCACTTCGGTCCCGACTCGTCTGGAAATTATTATTTAATTCTTGTGGCCGTCTTCAAACTTCACAAATCCTGGTGGGTGATTAATCTTCGAAATCAACAGTGATCGGTCGCAGAATGGTTCAAGAATCGAACCGGCCGAGCCGGTCGGGGAGCGTGGTGGAGGCGAGCGACGCCGAACTGGTGGAGACAGACGACCCTCGTGCCGACGTCGAGGAGACGGCGACGCTGATGGCCCGGAAGGTGATCGAGGGGATGCGCAGGCACGACAGACGCGACCGCGAGGGTGCGGTCGAGGCCTTTCTCGCGGTGGACAGGCGACAGTTCGCCCACGCGGACGAGGCGGCGACACGGGAGGCGGCGGTCGCCTACGTCGACGCGCTGTGGGCGAAGGACGAGGTCGAGCGGGCACACACGGAGGAGGGCGAGATAAACGGTACGGTGCGACCGGAGGCGCTGGCGGCGGCCGACTGGTCGCCGGTGGAGTCGGCGCTGCAGCGGCGGGCGACGGCCGTCGGTATCGACCCGGCGTACGCCGAACTGGTGACCGAGGCGTGGCGTGAGCACAAGACCGGCGGTGACTACTGGTCGCCGTACATGGACGCCCAGCGACTGGAACTGCGGGCGGCGATCGGGGACGAGCAGTACCCGCACAAGCCGAGACACGGGCGACACGGACCGGGCCCGGAGCCGGTCAGGTACGTCCTCGCGGTCGAGTTGCACGACATATTCAACCCGACCGGGCGGACCGAAGAAACGATACACTCCACGGAGCGGGTCGCACGGGAGACGGTGGCCGCGATGCGGCCGTACTACGAGCGGATCCTCCGCGGCCAGCGAACGGGCTGACCGCCCCGCCGTCCCCGCCGTCGACGTACCGGGTAACAACGAGATGGACACGGACGCGGTCGCCGAGCGGGTCCTCGCCCATCGACGAGCGGTGCTTCTGTGTGCGCTGCTGGTGACGGCGGTGCTCGGTGCCGGCGTCACCGAACTGGAGCGCACCTCCTCGCTCGACCACTTCCGGACCGACTCGACGGCCGCGGACGCCCTCGACGCCGCCCGGGTGAACTACACCACCGCACCGAACGAGACCGCCGCCCGGATCGTCGTCCGTGACGACAACGTGCTGGACCGGGAGACGCTGCTGTCGACGCTTGCCCTGCAGTCCCGACTGCGCGACCGGCCCGCGGTCGACCGCACGCTCCGGGAGCGGCCGTTCGACTCCGTCGCCACGGCGGTCGCGACCGCCGCCCTCCGCCGGGACCTGCGCCGGGACGTCCGTGAACTGCGCGCACTCCGGGACCAACGGGCGTCGCTCCGGCGCCAGCGGAGCCGGCTGAACCGGACCGCGAGGGCCCTGCGGGCGGCGCTCGTGGACCTCGAGACCGACCCGACCGCCTCGATCGACGCCGCCCTCGACGAGGTACGGGCCGACACGGACGTCGAACTGACCGCAGCGGAGCGACGGACGTTCCGGCGGGCGATCGACCGCCTCCGGACCGCCGAGACCGACGACCAGCGCCGCCGGGCGCTGCGTGCGGGTAGCCGCGGCCTGCTGAGCGAGCGCCACGCGCGACTCGACCGGCGGGCGAGTTCGCTCGCGGAGCGGGCGGCGACGCTCGAGGACCGTGTCGAGCGCCGTCGTGCGACCCTGCGGGACGGCCCGTCGCTCGCGGACCAGCGTCGCCGACTCCAGTCGGCGAACGCCTCGACCGTCCGCTCGCTCGTCGAGCGCACCCTACGCGAGAACGGCTCCGAGGAGGCGCTGGCGCTGTTGCCCTCGGACTACGAGCCGGGGACGGCCACGAGTACCGTCACCGTGGTGGTCGTCAGACAGCGGGCCGACGGTCCGATCGAGACGAACGCCTTCGGTGGCGGCGCCCCCCCGGTGATCGTCGAGTCGCAACTGGCGGTGCAGTCGGTCGCCGCCGACCACGGGGGTGCGACGGAGCACCTCGTCGTCGGGCCGGGAGTGGTCAGACACGAGATCGACGAGTCGATGCTGGACAGCCTGTGGCTCGTCGCTCCCGTCGCGGTGCTGTTCGTCGTCGGGTCGCTGTGGGTCGCCTACCGTGACCCGATCGACGTCGCGCTGGGACTGCTGGGGGTGGTGCTCGTGTTGACGTGGACGTTCGGCGTGATGGGCTGGACCGGGATCACGTTCTCGCAGGTGTTCGTCGCCACGCCGGTCCTGCTCGCCGGGTTGAGCATCGACTTCGCGCTGCACCTGGTGATGCGTCACCGCGAGGTCTGGAGCGACCCCGGCGTCGGCCCGCGGTCGTCGATGCGGACCGCCCTCGGCGACATCGGACTGGCGCTCGTGCTCGTCGCGGTGACGACCGCGGTGGGCTTTCTGGCGAACGTGACGAGTCCGGTCGGGCCGATCCGCGAGTTCGGCGTCGTCAACGCCGTCGGCATCGTCGCCGCACTGGTGGTGTTCGGCCTGCTCGTCCCCTCGCTGAAACTCGAGGTCGACGAACTGCTCGCCCGCCGCGGCCGGGTCCGCCGCGCCGAGAGCGTCGGGACGTCCGGCTCCGCGGGTCGGACCCTCTCCGCGCTGGCGCGGCTGGCGACGGGTCACCCCCGGGCGGTGCTCGCAGCGGTCCTGCTCGTCAGCGCCGCCGGCGCGTACGGTGCGACCGGCGTCGAGACCAGTTTCGACAGGCAAGACTTCCTGGCGCCGGACCCGGCCGACGCGCTACAGGCTGCC
Organism: uncultured Halobacteriales archaeon; assembly: GCA_964402765.1. Taxonomy (GTDB): domain Archaea; phylum Halobacteriota; class Halobacteria; order Halobacteriales; family SW-7-71-33; genus SW-7-71-33. The sequence goes on along the minus strand of CAYODS010000033.1, from coordinate 4,414 downwards.
CCGGAGCCGGTCGCCGCCGACGAGTACGAGGCCCGGGCCGGACTGGCGGCACTCTCCGGGCGGTTCGTCCGCCGTCCCGGTGCCGCGCAGGTGGTCGTCGACGGGGCTGTGACGCGACCGGCGGCGCTCTCGACCGCCGAGTCGGTCGCCGACGCGCTCGGCGCGGCCCCGGTGACCGGCGAGACCGCCGACGGGTCGCCCCCGGTGACGACGCCCGGCAGGCTCATGCGGTCGGTCGCCGCCGAGAACGACACCTTCGCGGCGACGCTGTCGGCGGCCGACCGGGACGGTGACGGTCTGCCCAACCGCGACGTGCGGGCGGTGTACGACGCGCTGTTCGCGGCCGCCCCCGACAGGGCCGGACGGGTGCTCCACCGGACGGACGACGGACGGTACGTGGGGCTGCGGCTCCTGGTCGGCGTCGACCGCGAGGCCGACGGCGCCGCCGTCCGAGACCGCCTGCGGGCGGCGGCGGCGACCGTCGAGCGCGCGGACGGTCTTGAGGCGACCGCCACTGGCCCAGCGGTGGTCAGTGCTGTCATCCAGCGCCAGTTGCTGTCCACCGTCGCACAGGGGATGCTCCTGGCGGTCGTCGCCGTCTCCGCCCTGCTCCTCGTGACGTACCGGCGCATCCACGACTCGGCGGCGCTCGGAGCGGTCACGATGGTCCCGGTGGTGCTCAACGTCGTCTGGATACTCGGGACGATGGCACTCCTCGGGGTGCCGTTCAACTTCATCACGGGGATGATCGCCAGTCTCACCGTCGGACTCGGCGTCGACTACAGCGTCCACGCGAGCGAGCGGTTCGCACGGGAGTGCCGCGACCACGACGTCACGACGGCGGTCCGGCACACCCTCACCGGTACCGGCGGAGCGCTGCTCGGCAGTGCCGTCACCACCGCGCTCGGCTTCGGCGTGCTGTCGCTGTCGCTGCTCCCGCCGCTCGCGGAGTTCGGGCTGATCACCGCCCTCACCATCGTCTACGCGCTGGTCGCCAGCGTGGTCGTGTTGCCGAGTCTGCTGGTGCTCTGGACCCGTCACGCCGACCACCCGGCCGCCCGGTCCGACCCCGTCTCGACGGGTGACGAGGACGGGTCCCGCGGAGTCCGGACCGGGACCGCCGGTGAGCCGACCCCGGACTCCGCCGACCGACCGACGACGCCCGGCGCCCCCGGCGGGGAGACGGGGGACGGGGTCCCGACCGCACGCCGACAGGTGCGCGGACGGGTGACGGCCGGTGAGCCAGTGACGGTGACGGTGACGGTCGACGCCGACGCCCCGGACGGCCTCCGTCTCCGGGAGGCAGTCCGAGGCGGGCGGATCGACGACGTCGCCGTCCGCCCGACGCCGGCGACCGGCGACGTCGGGGACGGGGGACTCCGCGTCGGCTGGGCCGATCCCGCCGACGAGACCGTCGTCGCGTACCGCCTGCGCGTGCCGGACGACCCCGACGCCGCCGTCGACGTCGACGGTCGAGTCGACCTGAACGAGCGGTCGGTGCCGGTCGAGGGCCCCCGGCGTCTGTCCCCGTCCGACGGCGACACCGACCCCCCCGACGACGGACGCCGGTCGACGGCGCCCGACGGCGGGCCAGCTCCAGACTGACCGCCGGGCCCCGCCCGGTCGGGGGCCGCCGCCGAACCACGCCGTCGGGTCCCCCGGCCGTCCGACCGACGCCGTCCGCGCGTGACGGGGCGGACGACGCCGGAGAGACGGTGTACGTGATGCCCCGCCCGGGGCGATCCGGCGGCTGTCCGAGCGGGCGACCGCCGGGGAGCCACGGTGACCACCGCCCCGCACGGGGGTGTTTCACCGAGTGGGAACGCTGTTCAGACGATGAGTATTTTTCTTTCTTGCTCACAGGACACGACGATGAGTGAATGGGACGGTGAGAGTCCCGACGGCTCGACGAGACTGGACAGACGGGAGTTCGTGCGGTCGGCGATGCTGGTCGGCGGTGCGGGTGCGGTGAGCGCCCTCGGTGGGTTGGCCGGCTGCACGACCGACGCCGACGACGACGGCGAGGACGTCCTCGGAATCGAGGGCGAGGACCGGGTCGGCGTCGCCGAGCGTCGCAACCGCCAGCACTCCTGGGACGACTACGAGCGGAAGGTCGGGACGGGCAACACCGCCCAGCCCCACCGCTCGCTCGTGTTGCAGCTGGACTACGCCGGCGACGGCGAACCGACCGCCGACCACCGCCGGCGGGTCGAGCGGGCGCTGCGGGAGATAGAGCGCCACTTCGAGTGGAGCACCGAGGGCGTGCTGTTCACGATGGCGTACTCGGCGTCGTACTTCGACCGCTTCGACGCCGACCCGCCGGTCGGCGCCCGGCCCACCCCCGCCGACCGGGTGGTCGAGCACACGGACGACCTCACGCCGTACGACCCCGAGGGCGAGGCCCACGACGCCGTGTTGTTGCTCTCCGGCGACCACGCCCGGAAACTGCTCGCGGTCGAGTCGGCGCTGTGGGGCGGCGACGTCGACGTGGAGTTCGCGGCGACGTTCGAGGGGGTGTTCGAGAAGCCCGACACCTGGCCCGAGCGCCGGGTCGGGTTCGCCGGGACGGAACTCCCGAAAGAGCGGTACGACGAGGCGTTCGACGCCCCGATCCCCGACGACTCGCCGCTGTCGATGGGATTCGTCGCCGGCTTCGGTGCCTCGATCCCCCACGAGGACGCGGTCACGCTACAGGAGGGCCAGGTGTTCCCTGCCCCCGGCGTCGACGAGAACGACGTGCCGACCGACCTGCCGTACGTCGGCGATGTCGGCGAGCGCGACCCCGGCGTGTTCGCGCAGGGCACGCTGAAACACCTCTCGTACCTGACGATCGACCTCACTGGCGACGACGAGACGGGCTGGTACGACCTCGACCGCGAGCGCCGCCGCCACCAGATCTACTCGCCGTACCACACCCGCGAGGAGTCGGCGGCGCCGAACGGCGCCGACAAGCCCGGCGCCGGCCTCACCGACGACCCCGGCGGGGACCCCGGTGCCGAGACGGCCGACGACACCGCGGCGCCGGACCTGCCGGCACGACGGGCCGACGACGAGGACTACGCGAACCGCGTCGTCGAGACCGCCACCCAGGGGACGACACTCACCGACGGCGAGCCGACGGCGGGCCACTCACAGAAGGCCGCTCGTGCCCGCTACGACGTCGACGGCGACGGCGAACTCGAACAGCCCTGCCTGCGCCGGGACTGGGACGGCATCCGTCCGGCCGTCGACGGCTACGAGAAGGCCGCTGGCTACCACTTCAACGTCCCCATGCGGTTCAACGAGTCGATCTTCACGCTCTTGGACGCCAACTACAGCGCCGGCTTCCGGTCGCTGGACGGCCGTATCGACCACGAGGAGGTCGACGGACCGGCGTCGCTGGCGACCGACGGCGGCCGCTCAGGCGAGCGCAACGGACTCGTCCCGTTCATGGACGCCACCCGCCGGGCGAACTACCTCGTCCCCCCGATCACGATGCGGGCGCTGCCGGTCCCCCGGGCGAGGGAGGTGACCGTAGACGACCTGCAGGTCGACGGCGACCGCGTCCGGCTCGTGCTCGCGGACGCCACTGACCTCGACCCCGAGGCGGTCCGCGTCGGCGAGCCGACGGCGGTCAACCAGGCCCGCGGTGCCGCTCCCGTCGCGTCCGAGCGCCGCGACGGGGGCGTGGCGATCACCGTCGCCCGTGCGGAGGTCCCCGAGGACGGGCGAGTGAAACTGTTCGGACTCACCACGGACCGCGAGCCGGTCGTCGCGTCGTTCTCCGTGTGACGGGTCGCGTCCGAGTCGCCGTACTGCGTCACGCCTCGTCGTCCCCGTCCCCGTCCTCGTCCCCGTGGTCGTCGTCCGTGTAGATGCTGGTGTCACCCGTCTCCGCCGTCGCCAGCAGGTCCAGGTCGGCGAGGTGGTCGGCGATGGTGTCGTCGTCGAGTTCGCGCATCTCGGGGTCGTCGACCGGGATCGTCGCGAGTCCGACCTCGTGGGGTGCCCTCCCCTGGTCGCCGTCGTCGCCGACGGCCAGTGCCTCCAGCGCGAGGTCGACCGCGCCGTCGAGGTCGAGGTCGTCGCGGTACTCCTCCTCGAGAAACTCCTCGACGGCGCCGCGGTCGGCGCCGACGGCGAGGGCCTTCCACTCGTACGGCGTTCCCGAGGGGTCGGTCTCGAACAGGCGGGGCTCGCCGTCCGCGACGCCGCCGACGATGAGCGCCACGCCGAACGGGCGGGCGCCGCCGACCTGGGTGTACTGCTGGATGTGGTCGGTGACGGTCTTGGTGAGCGTCTCGACGCCGACCGGTTCGCCGTAGCGCAACTGCTCGACCTGTGCCTGCCGACGGGCGAAGTCGATCAACTGGCGGGCGTCCGCGACGTGGCCCGCGCTGGCGACGCCCAGGTGGTCGTCGACCGTGTGGATCTT
>CAYODS010000032.1:0-24923 GCA_964402765.1 uncultured Halobacteriales archaeon | reverse complement strand
CCGCAGTGCCTCCTCCGCCGCGTCGCGGAAGTCCTCCGGGTGCGAGAGGTAGTCGTCCGCGAGGTCGGGGTCGAACCGGTACAGATCGCCCCAGTCGACGTACAGCGAGCGCTGGTCGGTCGGGAACTTCCGGGCGAGGTCGCCGATCGCCTCGTGGTAGTAGTCCCGGTAGAACTGCTCGAATCGCTCGACCAGCTCGTTGTTCACCGCTTGTGCCATTCGGGGATCGGTATCGCGTGACGACTCAAGAACCTTCGCACCTGCGTCCGACGCCCGGGGTCACGTTCCGGACGGGGCGTCGTCCGCGTCGTCCGCCCGCGGCCCGTCGTCGCCCGCCACGGCGGCGATCCGCTCCTCACACTTCTCTATCAGGAGCGAGAAGTTCACTTCCTCGGCGGCCGCACGGGCCTCGCGGAGCCGCCGGAGGCCGGTCTCGTGGTCGCCGCGGTCGAGCGCCAGACGACCGCGCTCGTACCGTATCGTGGCGGCGTGCTGGCGCATCCCGAGGTCCTCGGCGCGCTCCAGGGCGTCGTCCATGCGGGCGGCGGCGCGGTCGTACTCGCCGGCGGCGCGGTGGACGGTCCCGCGTGCGAGGTCGACGTAGGCGGTCAGACGCTCGGCGTAGCGCTCGTCGTAGGTGTCGTGGACCCGCTCGAGGGCGTCGTGGGCGGCGGCGGCCTGCTCGCGGGCCGCCTCCACCCGGTCGAGGCCGACCAGCGTGTCGACGAAGGAGGCGCGGGTGTGGGCCTCCTTGTCCGGGTACTCCTCGTACTCCAGGGCGAGTTCGAGGGCGGTCTCGTGGCGGTCGCGGGCGTGCTCGTAGTCGCCGCGCTCGGTGCTGACGTCGCCGGCGAAGCGGGCGGCGGTACACAGACTGGAGTCCATGCCGGCCTCACGCGCCAGCGAGTGGGCCCGCTCGGCGTGCGAGAGACCTGCCTCCAGGTCGCCCTGTGCGGTGCGGACCTGTGCCAGGTCGAGGTTCGCGTTGACCTTCCAGCGGGTGTTGTCGAGGTCGCGTTGCAGTTCGAGGCTGCGCTCCAGTCGCTCGCGGGCGGTCTCTAAGTCGTACCGGTACTCCTGGTGGACGGTGGCGGCGTTCGCCAGCGCGTTCGCCAGGGTCTGTCGGGCGCCGAGGTCGCGGGCGTCTTCCCGAACCCGGCGGTAGTACTGCAGGGCTTGGTCGGGGTCGTCGCGGGCCTCGTGGACCTTACCGAGGTTGTTCCGGACGGTGAGCACGCCGTGGGCGTCACCGACCGCCTCGTTGATCGCGAGACACTGCTCGAAGGCCTCGCGGGCGGCGGCCAACTGGCCCGCACGGAGGTACATCCCGCCGAGGTTGTTCAGCGAACTCGCGACGCCGGAGCGGTCCCCAGCCCGCTCGCGCAACTCCACCGCCCGCCGGATCGTGTCGATCGCCGACTCGTCGGCGCCGTGCTGGCTCATCTCCAGGGTGGCGAGGTTGTGCAGCGCCCGCCCCAGGGCGGCGTCGTCGTCCAGGCGCTCGGCGACGGCGACCGCCTCCTCCAGCACCGGCCGGGCGTCGTCGAACTCGCCGCGCTGGACGTGGGCCCACCCCTTGTGTGCCAGCAGGCGTGCCCGCTCGACGTGGTCCGCCTCGCCGAGAATCGCCAGTCCCAGGTCGGCGTGGTGGATGGCCTGCTCGTAGGCGCCGCGACGACCCTCCATGCGACTCTGCAGGCGGGCGACTCGGGCGCGGGTCTCGTCGTCGTCGGTGTGCTCGCGGACGTACTCGAAGCGCTCGTCGGCGCGGTCGGTCTCGCCCAGCACGCGGTCCACGCGACCGAGTTGCTCGACGATCGACAGTTCCGTCGCCCGGTCGTCCAGCGCGCGGGCGAGTTCGAGGGCGGCGTCGTACTGGTCGCGGGCGACCTCGTGGGCGTACACCTCGCGGGCTCGGTCGCCGGCCCGGAGTGACCACTCCAGGGCGTCCGCGGGACGCTCGGCCGCGCGGTAGTGGTGGGCGACCGCGCCGGCGCGGGCCGACTCGCCGTGGACCGCGACGTAGGCGTCGGCGATCCGCTCGTGCAGCGCCCGCGCCCGCCCCTCGGGGAGCCGGTCGACAACCGTCTCACGCACCAGGCCACTGGAGAACCGCAGCCACTCGGCGTCGGACTCCGGGCGCCGGTCCGGGCCGTCGTCGGGCTCGCCCGGGTCGCGGTCCCGCAGTCCCAGGCGATCGCGGTCCAGCTCCGGGTCGGCAGCGTCCTCGTGCACTCGCCGGCCCAGCGGACGTCCGCCGTCGGCGACGGCCCGCTCCCAGACGCGGGAGTCGACGAGCAGGTCGACGTAGTCCCGCAGTTCGGGGTCGGGCACGTCGACGGCGGCCGCGAGCACCTCGTAGGGCACCGTCTCGCCGACGAGCGCGCCGGTCTCCAGCACGCGCCGGCCCCGCTCGTCGAGCACGTCCAGGCGGACGTCGACCGCCTCCTCCACCCGGTCGGGCAGCGGCATCGCGTCCGGCGACTCGGGGTACACCTCGACCGCGGGGTCGACGTCGCCGGTCTCCCGCAGACGGGCGACGGTCTCGGTGACGAACAGCGGGTTGCCGCCGGTGCGCTCGTAGACGGCGTCGACGAAGGCCGCCGGCGGGTCGTCCTCCAGCAGGCGTCGGACGAGCGTGGCGGTCACCTCGCGGTCGAACGGCGCGAGATCGACGGCGAACCGCTCCGGCGTCGCCCCGGGGTCGGCGTCGATCGGCGGCGACACGTCGTGCGGGTCCTCGACCCCCGGCACCGGCGGCGTCCCGGGCCAGTCGGCGGCGAGGTCGACCAGCGGGTGATCGGCGGGGAGGTCCTCGTGCCGGAAGGTGCCCACGAGCAGGACGGGCACGTCCGTGACCGCGCCCGCGACGTGCTCGAACAACTCGAGGGTGGCCTCGTCGGCGGAGTGGAGGTCGTCGACGAACAGCACCACGGGGCGGTCGGCGGCGAGCCGCCGCAGGCGCTCGACCACGTCGGCGAACAGCGCCTGTCGCTGGGCGGCGAGGTCGTCTGCGTCGGCGTCGGTCTCGATCAGCGCGAGCCCGGAGCGGTCGAACGGGTCGTCGGCGTCGCCTGCGTCGTCCGGCTCGACGTCCAGGTCGAACCCCAGGTCCGCGGCGCCGGCGGCGAGGTCCGGCGAGGGAGCGTCCCCCGGGTCCGGGTCCGACGGCGTGGCATCGGGGGTCTCGCCGTCGAGCGCGGTTCGGAACGGGTGGTACGGGTCGGCCTCGTCGCGGCGACACACCCCCTCGAGGACGCGACACCCCGCCTCGCGGGCCGCGTCGAGCAGTTCGGCGACGAGCGTGGTCTTGCCAACCCCTGCCTCGCCGGTGACCAGCACCGCCCGACCCTCCCCCACCGTCGTGGCCGACAGCGCCGCCAGCAGCGCCCCCAGCGGTCCGCGCCGGTCGACGAACCGCCGGCCCTCGCCACGGTCGAGGTACAGCACGTCGTCCTCCGAGAGCCGCGACAGCGCCCTGACGAGCGCGGGCGGGTCGAGGTACTGGTCCACCTCCGACAGCGGCACCGTCCACTCGCGGTCCTCGTCACGCACCGTGATCCGCTCCTCGCGCAGGCGCGAGCGCAACTCGGCGGCGTGCTCCCGGCCCGCCTCGGTCAGTTCGTACACGTTGCGCTCGCCGTCCAGCTCCTCGACGGCGCGGGTGTGCTCGACGACGTACCCCCGCTCTTTCAGCGTCGACAGCGCCGACAGCAACTCGATCCGGTCGGCCATGGCGTCGACGCCGATCTCCAGTGCCGCCCCGATCCCTGGAATCGAGACCGCATTCGGGGCCGGCCCCTCCGACTCGACGGAGGGCGCCCGCCCGAGGTGCAGCGCCACGAGGTCCGCCGTCGACACCTCCATCGACTGATCGATCGTGTCCAAACGAATTAATTCATCGGGTTCCGTGATGGAAGTTGTCCAGACCCCACCGAGAAGTTAACGAACACGCGCAGCGTCGTATAATACTCGTCATACCGCGTTCAATTATCGCAAACACCTTCGAAAATTTTATTTCGATGGGGTTGGTACGCGTATCCATGCCAGTCCGGAGCGAGGACACGAGCACAGTCAGAGGTGATCGGGCGTGAAGTGGCTCGACGACCCGCCGCAGTCCTGGGAGTCCGCCCCCGAGGACCCGCCGGAGGCCGCCGACCGCCAGGTCGGCACCGAGTCCTACTCGAACGGGTTCATGGTCCACGACGCCGACAGCGACGACGCCGGCGCGTTCATCTACGCCTGGGAGGGGGAGGTGTCACTCGACGAGACGACCTGATTCATCATTTCCACCCGTCATCCCTTCCCCTTCCCCCTTCTTCGCCGTCGTCGACATGATTACAGATCAACCATCCAGAAGTATGTGAAGGCACAATAACCGGATAGATTACTGCTCAGCAAGTCATTTCAGGATGTGCTTCGGGAGTTGTTCCTTACTTCTGTCCAAGCCTCAGAAACGGTTTCAGCTACCGAGAGATTCTCTGAATGGTAACGCCGAATGACCGGCAGAGCGATCCTGAATTTATCGGGCATTAGTAGTTGGGAGAACCACAGCGTTACCAGACAGCTCTGGACAAACGCGAGACTACAAACTGCCTTCTGGTATTCGAGGGCAACATCCATCTCTTCCAGCGATTCGAATTCTTCGTCGCCACTGTAAGCAAGCAGATCGACGGTCCACCTACGAACAATAACGAGAATGGAAATCATAACCATCCAAATATTAATCACCGTGAGAACCCCGATTCTCTCATAAACATCATATGACGGGGAGTTCCCAGATAACTGGACCAAAATCAGAACTATTGTGGCTGGGATAGTCAGAAGGGACGTGCTCGTGTCCAACCAGTGCTGAGTATTCTCACTCAATTCAGACAGATCCTCTCGATATCGACTCGGGTGTTCGTATTTCGGTTGATCCTCGCTCAGATCTGCGCCGATACCAACGAGCGAGTTACGCATTTTTTCAGCACGGTCTATCAGTCTAGAGGATTGGACCCATTCGTTGTTCCGTATTAGCCTGTCAGCCCGCTCGACGACGCCTCTTACGAACGTGACGGGTAGTGTGATCAGATGGATCGACACTGCCACGATGAATGGGATGACCAGTAGCATCGTCTGAAGAGTACGAAATAGCATCGCAGGAAGAGCTCTTACCAAGCCCAGAACAACTCCCATCAAGAGTAGCATCAGGTAGGTCAACAGGTCGGTGTACGATTTGAACCACCTGTAGTTACTGATAAACAGAACCCCAGCGAGAGCGAACAGGACCGCAGTGAAAAATGCGGGGTCAAGCATTTATGTATCGTATTTAATCCATCATTTTAAGCTTGTCCCCGTATGCCTCCAAACGCAGATATTCAGTGTTTGAATAGAACAACCGCAAGACACAGTATCCGTGTTGAGTGTCAGCTAACAACCAGTATTTAATACCTGTCCGGAATACCGCGGTCATCCGCTGTCGAATGGCGATAGTCGTATGCGAAACAAAAAATGGGACCGCCCGGATTCGAACCGGGGTCACGGGCACCCAAGGCCCGGAGTATACCGCTAACCCACGGTCCCTGCCGGACCTGAGAGCGAGACGGGCCTAAGCGTTGCGCCTCCTACACGCCCCAGATGACGGCGATGCCCACCGTCGTCACGACGGCCATGATCGCCTGCAGTGGCGCGCCGACCCGGAAGTAGTCGCTGAACCGGTAGCCGCCGGGGCCGTACACGAAGAGGTTGGTCTGGTAGCCGATGGGGGTCATGAACGCGGTGGAGGCGGCGAAGGCGACGGCGAAGACGTACGCCCGGGGCGGCGCCCCGAGCTGCGTGGCGGCCCGAAGCGCCACGGGGATCATCAGCACGACGGCGGCGTTGTTGCTGACGACGTTCGTCAGCAGGGCGGTGACGACGTAGAACAGCCCCACGACGACGATCGGCGGGACCGCCCCGCCCACGCTGACGAGACTCTCGGCGACGAGCCCGGCGGCGCCGGTGGCGTCCATCGCCAGCCCCAGCGGGATCACCCCCGCCAGCAGGAAGATCACGTCCCACTGGACGGCCTCGTACACCTCCGGCGGGCGCAGACAGCCGGTGACGACCATCGCCAGCGCCCCCGCGAGAGCGGCGGTGAGGATGTCCAGCACGCCGACGCCGGCCAGGGCGACCACGCCGAGGACGATGCCGACGGCGACCGGCGTCTTCGACCGACGGTCGTCGGGCCGCTCGACCTCGCCGGCGACGATGAACTGTCGTGAGCGGTCCAGGCGGGCGACGCTGTCGGCGGGTGCCTCCACCAGCAGGGTGTCGCCGACCCGCAGCGGGAGTCGGGCCATCCGGCGGCGGATCACGTCGCCGCCGCGGCGCACCGCCAGCACGGTCGCGTCGTAGCGCTGCCGGAAGTTCGTCGAGGCCATGGTCTCGCCTGCCACCTCGGAGCCGGGCGCGACGACCACCTCGACGAGGTTGCGCTCGTCCTCGGCCCGCTCCAGGCCGGCGTCGTCGACCGTCTCGCCGGACAGCGCCAGGCCGTCGACCGCCAGCAACTCGACCAGCGTCTCCCGGGAGGTCCGCACCGCGAACACGTCGCCCGCTCGCACGGTCTTCGGGCCCAGCGGCTCCAGAAAGGCCTCGCCGTCGCGGACGAGCTGGACGATGTCGAGGTCGTACTGGCCGTCGCGGAAGGCGTCACGGACCGTCCGTCCGACCAGCGGCGAGTCCGCCTCGACGACGACCTCGGTCAGGTAGTCCGCCACGTCGTACTCCTTCGTGAGCTCGGAGCGGGCGGGCACCCGCTCGGGGGTGAGCCACCGGCCCACCGTCAGCAGGTAGACGCTGCCGACCACCAGCAGCACCGCACCGAGGGCGGTGAACTCGAACATACCCAGGGGGGCGAACTCCAGGTCGGTCGTCTCGGCGACCTGTACGGCCACCTCGCTGGCGAGGATGTTCGTCGAGGTGCCGATCAGGGTGAGCGTGCCGCCGACCATCGAGGCGTACGACAGCGGCATGAGCAGTTTCGAGGGGGAGGTGTCGCCCTCGTGGGCGAGGTCGGTCACCATCGGCAGGAGGATCGCTACCGCCGCGGTGTTGTTGATGATCCCCGACAGCGGCCCCACGAGCCCGATCGTCGCCCCGACCTGGCGGCCCTCGCTGTCGCCGGTCAGTCCCGCCACCCGGGCGCCCAGCCGCTGCACCACGCCCGTGCGCTGGACCCCCTCCGAGAGGACGAACATCGCCAGCACGGTGATCGTCGCCGCGTTGGCGAAGCCCGACACCCCCGCCGGGACCGGACCGTAGTCAGCCGGCAGCACCACCAGGCCGCCCTCGATCAGGCCGGCGTCGGCCAGTCTCGCGGTCACTGGCTCGACCAGCAACAGCGTCACCATCACCCCGATCGCGGTGATGTCCGGCGGCACCACCTCCGAGGCGAAGGCCGCCAGTGCCGCCAGTATCAGTGCGAACACCAGCGCGATCTCGGGGGTGACCGGCGCCACGCTCGCCCCTGGGACGGCAGGGGGTAAAGTGTGAGTGTCCCGGCGGCGGTCGAGGGACCACCGTCGCCGACCGCCGGAACCCGACGAGTTAGGTGGCCGGCGCCGCCAGCGAGGACATGCGCGCCGTCGTCCTGGAGGAGTACGGCGAACCGCCCGCAGTCGAGTCCGTCGACCGGCCGGCCCTCGGTCCCGAGGACGCCCTCGTCGCCGTCGAGGCCTGCGGGGTCTGCCGGTCGGACTGGCACGCCTGGCAGGGCCACGGCGACTGGGCCGACGACCAGGTCGAGCGCGGTCAGGTGCTCGGCCACGAACCAGCCGGTCGCGTCGTCGCGGTCGGCGCCGAGGTCGAGACCCTGCAGGAGGGCGACCGCGTCGCCGTCCCGTTCTGTCTCGGCGACGGTCGCTGCCGGCACTGCCGGGCGGGCCAGGGTAACGTCTGCCCGAACGGCCTGGCGCTTGGCTTCGAGCGCGAGGCGGGCGGTGCCTTCGCGGAGTACGTCCGCCTGCCGTGGGCCGACTTCAACGCCATCCACCTGCCCGACGGCGTCGCGTTCCGCGAGGCCGCAGCGCTTGGCTGTCGGTTCATGACCGCCTTCCACGGCGTCGCCCACCGCGCCGACCCCGACCCCGGCGCGTGGGTGGTCGTCGTCGGGTGTGGCGGCGTCGGCCTCTCGGCGGTGCAGGTCGCTGACGCCGTCGGCTGTCGGGTGATCGCCGCCGACCTCGACGCCGAGAAACTCGACCGCGCCCGCGAGGTGGGCGCCGAGGCGACCGTCGACGCCGGCGAGCGGGACGTGCCCGAGGCCGTCGGGGCGATCACGGACGGCGGTGCCGCGGTGTCGGTCGACGCCGTCGGTCGCGCCGAGACCTGCCGGGCCGCGCTCGACTCGCTGCGGCCCGCCGGCACGCACCTCCAGTTGGGGCTCACCACCGACGCGGAGCGCGGCGAGATCGCCCTGCCGGTCGACCGGCTGACGATGGAGTCGATCACGGTCGTCGGGTCGCGGGGGATGCCGCCCTCCCGCGCCGACGACCTCGTCTCGCTCGTGGAGTCCGGCGCGGTCGACCCCGGGGCGCTCGTCGGCCGCGAGGTGTCGCTGGAGGCGGTGCCCGACCGCCTGGCGGCGATGACCGACTACCGCACCGAGGGGATCGAGGTCGTCACGGAGCTCTGATCACAGGTCCTCGTCGGCGAGTTCCACGTCGGCGACGATCTCGTAGGGGTGGTCGCCTGTGCGGATCCCCTCCAGGATGCGGAAGGCGTCCTCGGGCGAGAGGAACTGCTCGGCCACCACGCGCCCCAGGTCCGTGGGCTCGAAGCCGTCGACGAACTCGTAGTCGATCAGCTTCGCGAGCGCCTGCTTCGTCGGCACGTCCCCGACCATCGACTCGCCGATCGACGCGACCGCGTCGCCGCCGACGACGACGTTGGCGAGTGTCTCCTCGACGGCGGCGCTGCCGTCGTACCGGGTGATCACGGGCTCCATCTCCCCCTTCAGGAGCTTGAACGCCACCTCCTCTTCGGTTGCCTCCTGGCCCCCGTGGTAGGTGCGGCCGGGTTCGACCAGCGTGTAGACGACGCCGCGGTCGTGGTAGTCCGGCCGCCCGGCCCGCCCGAGCATCTGCTCGAACTCCTGGACGGAGAGCCACTCGATGCCCATCGCCAGCGCGTCGAAGATAACCTGCGAGGCGGGGAAGTCCACGCCGGCAGACAGTGCCGCCGTCGTCACCACCGCCGCGAGGTCCTGGTCCGCGAACTGGCGCTCGACCTGCTTGCGGCGACCGTAGTCCAGGCCGGCGTGGTACGCGGCGGAGTCGTACTCCAGCTTCCGGCTGATCTCGTGACAGCGCCGCCGGGCGTTCGTGAAGATGATCGTCTGCCCGCGGTACCCCTGGGAGGACTCGCGGTCGAACTCCCGGCGCACGAGGCGATTGGCGATGCGGACCTTCTCGCGGTCGTCGGCGAAGGTGAGGTGACGCTCGATCGGCACCGGTCGCTCCTCGAACTCGACCAGTCGCGCCTCCAGTGCCCCGGCGAGTTGCTCGGGGTTGCCGACCGTCGCCGAGAGGTACACCCACTGGGCGCCGTCGTACCCCGCGTCCCGACCCGATCGCTGCCGGCAGTAGTGTTTCAGGCGGGCGATCAGGCCGTCCAGTCGGTGGCCGCGCTCGGGCTCTTTCAGCGTGTGGACCTCGTCGATGACGACCGTACCGATCCGCCCGAGATCGCGGCCGGTCCGCAGCGCGTGGTCGATCCCCTCGTAGGTACCGACGATCACGTCTGCCGAGGGGTCGAAGGAGGCACCGCTGCCCCGCACGCGGGAGGCCCCGACGCGGATCGACACGTCCACCAGGTCGCCGTAGCGGTCCTCGAAGGACTCGTGTTTCTGGTTCGCCAGCGCCACCAGCGGCACCAGAAACAGCGTCTTCCCCTTACCCCGTAGCACGCGGTCCAACCCGGCCATCTCGCCGACGAGAGTCTTGCCGGTCGCGGTGGCGCTCACGACGAGCTGGTCAGCCGGCGGATCGTCGAGCAGGCCGTTCTCGACGGCGAGACTCTGTACCGGCAGCAGTTCGTCGAACCGCGCCTCCAGCAACGCCTGGAGGTCAGGATGGAGGTCCAGGTCGGCGGTGGGGACGGGGTCGACGTCCTCGACGGTGGCGCTTATCTCGTCGAACTTCGTCAGATCGGGATCGAGGTCACCCCGAAGCAGGTCGACGATCCGGTCGAGGTCACGCACCTCCGCCAGCAGTTCGCGCAGGCGCTTGCCGGCGGCACCGCTCATCTCGCCGTGGTGGGCGAGTTCCCGCTCCAGGGCGATCTCGGCGCAGTCCAGACAGACGTGGTCGTCGCCGTGCTCGACGGCGTTCTCGTCGGTGATCGGCGAGTACGACCCCTTCGAGGCGCAGATCCGGCAGGTTCGCACCGCTCTCGTCTTGTCGTCCAGTTGGTAGCCGGCGAGCATCTCCTGCAGGCGGCGACGGTCCGGCGGCGGGGTCTGCTCGGAGATCCGGACGCGGTCGGCACGCCGGGCGAGGGTGACGAACTCGTCGGGGTCCCGCGGGTCGTCGCCGTCCTCGTGGCGCACCCGGAAGCGGGCGGGCCGGGGGCCGGCGTCCGTGCGCTTCAGTTCGAGCGTGGCGAGAAACACCCGCTCGCCGTCACGCTGGACGCCGGCGGTGTACTCCTCGCCCGCGCCGTGGAGGAACAGCGTCTCCACCTGGGGCGCCTGCCGTGACACACCCGCCGTAGACCGAGCGGGTACTTCAGCGTCCGGATCCGCCTCCCCGTTCCGGGGTCGCCGGTTCTCTCGGGGTGCCCGGACCCGAGGACCTACCTCGGGGGCGCTCCATCGGAGCGCATGATCGTCCGCACCTGGACCGGCCGCACGACGGCCGAGGACGCCGACGAGTACGAGCGCCTGGTGACCGAGGAGATCCTCTCCTCGCTCGCCGCGGCCGCGGGCGACGCCTACCGCGGCCACGAACTCGCCCGGCGGCGGGAGGGGAACCTCGTCGAGTTCCGCACCGTCCTCCGGTTCGACTCCTGGGACGCCGTCCGGGAGATGGCCGGCGAGGAGTTCGAGGTCGCCCACGTCCCGCCGGCGGCCCGGGAACTGCTCGCCGACTACGACGAGTACGCCAGACATTACGAGGTCGTCGAGCGCGAGACGGCGTGAGACGCGGGCGAGGGCGGGCGCGCCCGCCCGACAGTCAGTCAACGAGTTCGATCGTGTCGTCGCCGTCGGGCACGACACAGAGGAAGGCGCCCTCCTCGTCGCCGTCGTTGCGGTACCAGTGGACCGTCCCCGCCGGAACGAGCAGGCTGTCGCCCGCCCTGACGCGGTGTTCCGCCTCGCCGATCCCGACGACGTACTCGCCGGTGAGGACGTACTGCTCGTGCTCGACGGCGTTGGTGTGGCGGGGCACCTCCGCGCCGGGGGCGAGGGTGAACCGTCGCATCGCGAAGTTCGGCGCCTCCCCGGGGCCGACCAGCACGCCCTTGCGGAGTCCGTCGGCGGCGTCGACGGTCTCGTACTCGATGTCCTCGGCCCGGCGGAGGACCGCTCCGTCCGCCGTGTCCTCAGCCTCGCGAGCGTCGTGGTCGGAACCGGGAGCCATACACCGGTGTGGTCGCCCGGCTACTTAGTGGCGGGCGGTCGGTGCCGGCGACGCGCGGGGACGGAGGGGGTCGTTTATCCGGCCACGGGTCGTAGCCCGACCGATGCGAGGCATCCAGATCGGGCGGATCGTCGGCATCCCGATCCGACTCGGGCTGAGTTTCCTGCTCGTGTTGCCGCTGTTCGCGTACCTCATCGGCGTACAGATCGGGGCGACGGCGGAGTTGGTGAACGGGATCGCCCCGGCGAACGGCGTCGTCGACCCGGCGGCGATCGACGGCGGGACGACCCAGTGGGTCGTCGGCTTTACCGCCGCCGTCGGCCTGTTCGTCGGCGTCCTGTTACACGAGCTGGGCCACTCGGTGACGGCGATGCGGTACGGCTTCGAGATCGAGTCGATCACGCTGTGGCTGTTCGGCGGTATCGCCTCGCTGACCGAGATGCCGGAGGACTGGCGCCAGGAGTTCGTCATCGCGGTCATGGGACCGGTCGTCAGCCTCGCGCTCGGTGGGCTGTTCTACGCCGGTCTCTTCGCCGTCCCCGCTGGCGACGGCGCCCTGCTGAACGGGGCACGGTTCGTCGTCGGCTACCTCGCCGTGCTGAACGTCGTGCTGGCGGTGTTCAACATGCTGCCGGGGTTCCCGATGGACGGCGGCCGCGTGCTGCGGGCACTCCTCGCCCGCACGCGACCGTACGCCCGGGCCACCCAGATCGCCGCCACCGTCGGCAAGGCGTTCGCGGTCGTCCTCGGACTATTCGGGCTGCTGGTGGCCGGCAACATCCTGCTGGTCGGCCTGGCGTGGTTCATCTACATCGGCGCCGCCAGCGAGGCCAAGCAGACGATGCTCAAGGCCGCCTTCGAGGGCGTCAACGTCGGCGACCTGATGACCCCCGCCGACGACCTCGACACCGCACATGCCGACGACACCGTCGCCGACCTGGTCTCGCGGATGATCCGCGAGCGCCACACCGGCTACCCCGTCACTCGCGGCGGCCGCCTCGTCGGGCTCGTCACCCTCGAGGACGCCCGCTCGGTGACGGAGGTCGAGCGCGACGCCTACACCGTCGAGGAGGTGATGACCGAGGACCTCGTCACCGTCACCCCCGACACCGACGCCATGACCGCGATCACGCTGATGGGCCAGGCGGGCGTCGGTCGCCTCCCCGTCGTCGAGCGCGAGGGCAGCGACACTCTCGTCGGTCTCATCTCCCGCTCGGACATGATGACCTCCTTCGAGATCATCCGGTCCAGTCAGTCGATCAAACCCCGCGAGGGCGTCGGTCGCATCGACGGCCAGAGCGCCGGCGAACCCGGGACGCGGCGCGGGGACTGAGCAGAGCGACGGCCCATCGGATCACGCCTGCGGCGAGGATCATTCCGTCCCACCGTCATGAGTCTCGCGCCAGTTCACGGAGACGGTCTGGAGAGATGGTCCCGGCGTCCGCCCTGCGGTGACACGACACGCAGAGGGAGACGACGTTGTCGAGACGATGCGCGTCCGTCCGGTCCAGGTGCTCGGACTCGACAAACTGTCGGACAGGGACGATGTGATGCACGTCGGGATTGCGTCCGATATCGGCTTTCGCCTTCGAGCAGACCACACACTCGTAGCCGTCCCGCTCAAGAGCCGCTCGTCGTACCTGGTTCCACCCCTTCCCGTAGTTCAGGTCGCTGCCGCCCTTCCAGTTCGGATGGCCGGACCCGCTGAACGACTCCGAGAGCCACTGCCTACGACATGGCTCACTACAGACCACGACGTCCCCGGTCACGTTGCTCGGGTAGCGTTCGACGGTCTCACCGCAGACCACGCAGTCGTGCTCGACCTTGCCGCCCGACCATCGCGGATGATCGTCACCGTCGGCGGTCGGCGGGTCACGCCAGTTCTCCGACTCCACGCAGTCGGGACAGTACACTCCCTCCTTCTCCGATGGGTAGTACCCGAAGTCAGCACCACAGATCTCACACGTCGTTGTCTCCTCGCAACCCCCGTAGTTCGGGTTGTTCGCTCCCGAGAACGACACCGCTGAACGGTGACACGCCTCGGAACAGTAGGTCCGCTCGTACTCACAGCAGAATCGCTCCCCGCAGTTGTCACACACCCGGTTCGGCAGACGACTGTCGTGGGCCCGGACGTGGTGAACACCGAGTCCTCGGCGGGTGTCGAACGTTCGTCCACACTCGGGACATCGGTTCGCTCCCATCGCGGTCGTATGGTGCTGTATCATACATAAACCCGAGCAGACGACCGCGAACCGTCACCCGTTGCGGCGATACCGCTCCCCCCGAGAATTATAAAATAATTTATCAGTCCGGGTGCGAGAATCGAACCCGCGTCTCAGCCTCCACAAGGCTGAAGGATGGGCCACTACCCTAACCCGGACACGCGTCCACGGATCGGTGACTGGTAATCAAATACGTTACGACTCACCCGCTTGCCGGGCCGACGGCGGCGCTGGCCGTGGAAGGCTTATGTGCTCGCCCGCGTAACAGGAACCCGATGGAGCGGACGGTCACCCGGGCGGCGGAGACGCACCCGGCGGAGGAGATCGAGGGCGAGGACCCCGAGGTCGACCCCGCCGTCGTCGCGGACCTGCGCGCCATGGAGGCGAGCACGGTCGCCGACCGGGGAGAGGTGCTCGCGGCCGTCGTCGTCGACTACGACGACCCGGACACGACGCCGGCGACGGTCCGCTCGACGGTGCTGGAGCGGGCCGGGGTGACCGCCGACCGGCTGACGGCGACCGCCGAGCGGGTGCTCGACCCCGACCCGGACCCGAACACGGTCCTCCCGGCCGAGCCACAGGGCACCCACGCGATCCTCGTCGTGGAACTCGCCGGCGGGCAGGTGGTCGCCGAGCGCTTCCCCGTTCCCGGCGAGGTGCCACGCGGCTCCGGCGCGGCGCCGCCGGGGGTGCGCCGCGCCGAACGGTTCTTCCAGCGGTACGGCGGTGTCGAGACCCTCCCGCAACTGGAGGGCGAACACCTCCCCGTCACCTTCGATGACGGGTGGCGACTGCGCCTGGGCGACGACGCGGGCGAGGACTCGGACCCCCTGGGCCGGTGGACCGGCGTCGCGCTGCTGTCGACCGGCCTGCTCGCCGCCTCGCTCGCGGCGCTGTTCCTGGGCGCCGGGCAGTCGGCCGCCGGCGGGCTGTTGGTCCTGTCTTCGGTCGCCCTGGTCGGCGCCCTGACCCTCGACTGGCTCCAGCTCGGCGCCGAGCGGTCCGGGGGTGACCGCCCGTGAGCGAGGAGGAGCGCACCGTCGAGGTCGACCCCGAGGCCACCGCGGGCGTGGACGACCCCGACACGCGGACCAGCGACTCCGGCACGCGGACGCGAGCGCCCGATCCCGCGGTGTACGACGGTGCGGAGTTGACGACCGAGTTCAACGACCGCGTCGACGGCGCGGCGAGCGAGCAACTGGGCCGGGTCGTCGGACTGTCCCGCGGGGACGACGGGCTCACGCTGACGGTGGAGACGGACGACGGGCGACTCGCGGAGTTCGCCCTCGCGGACCCGGCGGAGGGTCGACTCGACGGCCGTCTTCGGCGGCTGTTCCACCAGATCGGCGGTCCTGACGACCCCGCTGGCGGACTCGTCCCGCTGACGACCGTCGACGGCGAGGTGGCGATCGACTGGGAACGGGTGCCGGCGGCGCCGACGAACCCGTCGCTGGACGACGACGTCGAGCGCAGGACCGACACCGGCACGAACCGGGAGTCGGCCCTCGACCGGGGCGGGACGTGGACGGGCGCACCACTCGTCGAGACGCTGCTGGCGGGGGCGGCGGGCGCCTCGGCGGTGGTCGCGCTCCTGGCCGGGTTGCTCGCGGGCGGCGGGCCGGCGCTGGTGGCGGTCGCCGTCCTCCAGGTCGTCGTCGCCGTGCTGTTGGTGGCGCGGGCGCGACACCTGCGGGGAAGCGCCGTAGAGTGAGTCCGTTACTCGTACTCGCGCTGCATCTTGCGGATCTGTTTGCCGGTGCTGTTGTGGTTGGGGACGCCCTTCCAGGTCATCTGGTCGTTCGCGGAGGTGCGGATCTGGATGTTGCCGAGCCCGAGCAGCCCCTCGACGAACGACTGTTCGGTGGTGATGCTCTGGATGTTGGCGATCCGGTACTCGCGGGTCTTCGTGCTCAGGAGCCCCACCTTCGCTTTTATGCGCTCGTCGGTGACGATGTACCGCGAAGTCATTCGGGACATGTACACGTAGCCGACGGTGGCGACACCCAGCAACAGGAAGAGGATCCCCGCGCCCGCGTTGCTCGCGAGCGTGCTGAGCCCCAGCAGCCCGAACAGGACGGCGACGATGAGCGTGCCGGACCACACCGACCACCCCGGATGGTCGTTCGCGAGCACCCGCTCGTCGGGGAGTAGGTCGATCCCCTCGGTCGACGCCCTGTGTGTCGTCTGCCCCCCGGTGACGGCCCCGTCTGCCGTCCGCTCGCTCGGGGACGCCTCGCTCGTGACGGTCTCCTCTGACATGACACCACATCATTCAGGTAGATTCCACAAATATCTGCCGGCGCGCCGGCGACGCGGTGCGTTTAATTCGCTCAGGACCGACGTGTGACCGTGGCGGTCACCGACAAGATATACCTGAAGAACCACCGACAGATCGCCGCCCAACTCGACCGGAACATCCCAAAGAGCGTGTTCCGGGGGGCGACGCTCGACGTACTGTTCCAGGGCGAGGGACTGGAGCAGTTGGACGACACCACCCGCGAGCGCGTCTTGGAGTTCGCCGCCGACTTCCTCGACTGTGACTGCCGGGACAACCCCTACTGTGGCCACCCCGAGCGGAAGTTCATGCGGTACCTGCTGGAACTGCGCGAGGAGGGGCTCGGTCCGGAGGCGATGGTCGACGTGATGACCGACGACTACATGGTGTACGCGTACCCGGGCGACGTGCTCTCCTTTCTCGACGGCAGCGTCCGCACCCTGGAGTCCGTCGAGCGACTGGCCGCCGTCGACGGCGACGAGGAGACCGAGGCGACCGCACGCAGACTGCGGCGGACCCTGGAGGGCTGAACGAGCAGCGACGGGAGGCGGACCGCGGCCGACCGAGAACGGGACCCGGCGACGAGGGGCGACTGGGTCAGCCCAGACGGAACGGCCGCTCCTCCTCGTCCTCGCCGTCGAGTTCCTCCAAGCGGATGACCTCCTCCTCTGCGTCGGCCTCGTCGAGCCGACTGCGCAACCGGGTGACGTACTGCTTGTACTCCTCCAACTGATCGCGGAGGTGTTCGGCCTCCAGTTCCAGGCGCTCGTGTTCGCGGACGAAGCTCTTGGGCACCTCCACCTTCGGCGGGAACTCGGAGGTGTCCTCCCCCGCGTCGTCGATCTCGTGCTCGGGGACGACCTGGACCTTGCCGTCGTGGGCCACCAGCGTGTCCACGTAGTCCCGGAACACCGCCGACAGCGACAGGTCCCGCTCCTCCGCGATCTCCTTCAGCTTCTCGAAGGCGTCCTCGTTCACCCGGAAGGAGATCGTCTTGTTCTTGTTGCCCATTCCACGTGACGGTGGCGGGCGAACGCACTTAACCGTTTGTCAGACACACGCCCGTTTCGTTTGGAGATCGTCACACGACGGCACGGACCGGCCGAAACCTGGCGCTGGCGTCGTCAGTCGAAAGGGGGGTGGGAGTCAGGCGCTCGGCTCGGGTTCGGCGGCGTCGGTGTCCTCCAGACTCTCCAGTGCGGAGACGACCTCGCGGCGGTAGCGGTCGACGTTGTCGCCGTACTGCTCGCGGGCCATCGCCGCGTACTCGTTGCCCTCGTCGTTGAACGCGCGGATCCGCTCGATGGTGCGCTCTGCGGTCTCGGCCACCCACCGGTCGCGGGTGGCGGCGTCGACGACGCTGATCGACTCCGGTCGGACGGAGACGTTCACCGTACCGTCGTCGGTCTCGTAGGTGCCGGGTTTGCCGACGACGGCGACGTACGCCGGCGGCTCGGCCTCCCGCAGCACCGAGGCGGGTTCGGGCTGGTACTGGCCGGCGTACACGAAGAACGTCCCCGTCGGGTCGACGACACGACCACGCCAGTACTCGGCGTCCTCGCCGACGTCCTCGGTCTCGGTGAGGGTGCCGACGAGGAACACGCGGTTTGCCCGCTCGCCGGTCGGCATCAGCGCGTAGTTCGGTGCCATCTCCTCCTCGGACTCACGGAACGTGTAGCCCATGTCGTTGAACTCGACGGCGAAGGCACGGCGTGCCGTCTCGCGGCTGGGTGCAGACATTATATCGACCTCGCTTTCACCAGGGTGCTCTCGGTGTCGACCGGCCCGTCGAGGCGCTCGACCTCGTCGGCCAGGACGTACCGGCGGAACGTCGGGCCGCGCACGCGGTAGTACCAGCCCAGGATGTCCGCCTGCATCTCCTCGGCGACGACCTCCGTGTCCAGGGCGTCCATCGCCATGTCTTTCGCCTCCTCCAGGGTCATGCCGGTCAACGCTTCGGTGGCCTCGCGGTCGAGGATGATCTCGTGGACCTCGCGACCGTCGTCGATCACCCCCTTGATGCGGAGGTCGAACTCGCCGTCGACGTCGCCGTGCTCGGAGCAGCGACCGTTGTCGAGGACGCGGGTGCAGTCGTCCCCGGGACAGCGCTTTATCAGGCCGGAGCCGCTCTGGACGGCGACGAGGGCACCCTCGATCTCGACGCTGTCGTCTCCGACCTCCATCTCGCGGTCCACCTCGCGGACCGTCGTCGTGGAGTTGATCTTCACCGAGAACCGGCCCTCGTACTCGTCGGTGACGAGGTTGCCGAAGTCGTACACCGCGCCCTCCTCGAGGGTGGGCGGGTCGGACTTCGCCCAGGCGGTGAACTTCACCGTGCCGGTCTCGTCGCCCAGCAGGCCGACCTGTGCGACGGCGTCCGAACGAGCCTCCCACAGCTCGACGACCTTCGCCGTGAGGTCGACCCACTCCTCCGGGGTGTCGACGTCCTCGACCTGGACGCGCTCGTTGCCGGTGCCCATCTCCTCGCGCTCCATGCCCGCCTCGTCGAGGTAGTGGTTGGTGACGCTGCGGCGCGCCTCGTCGATCGGCACCTTGTAGTCGTCGACCAGTCCCTGCAGGCGGCTCTCGACGTCGTCGACGGTGACGTCCAGGTGGTCGGAGAACTGCTCGTGTATCTCTTCCGCGTGGGTACGCAAATCGCTTCCTGACATCGGGATCACGTCTCCGCTCTGTTTTCGGTGGGAGACACCCACTCGTAGGGCGGGTTCGTACATAAACCTGTGCACATCTCGGTGGAACTGAAACCGCTGGCTGGCGTCGCTCTCGTCGCGGGCCAGCGGGGGCCGTGTCGCTTATCTCCGGGCGCGTTGTGGAGACGGACGAATGGAGACGGAGAGAGACGAGGTCGGCGTCTCCCGGACGGTGCTCGACCGGGTGTCCGAGGGCGTGGTGGTGCTCGACGCCGACCGGCGCTGTACGTACGCGAACGACCGTGCCACGGACCTGCTCGCCGGCGAGGGGGTGGTCGGCGAGCGACTCGGGGACGCAGTGCCGGGGGTGGCCGCCGAGGACCTCGATGAGCGGGTCGCGGCGGCGGTCGAGGACGGCGAGACGGGCACCGTCGAGGAACACGACCCGGACGGCGACCGTTGGGTCGAGGTCGCGGTGTACCCGACCGACGGTGGGGCGTCGGTCCACGTCACCGACGTGACGAGCGAGCGGTCCTACGAGCGCGAACTGGACCGGACGACCCGCCAGTTGGAGACACTGCTCGAGAACACCGGCGAGGCGGTGTACGTCAAGGACCGCGACGGCGTCTACCGGCGGGTGAGCGAGGCGGCCGCCGACCTGTTCGGGCTCGACCCCGAGGCGGTCGTCGGTAGGCGGGACGAGGACCTGTTCGACGCCGACAGCGCCGCCGAGGTCCGCGAGATAGACCGCCGGGTGATGGAGACCGGTGAGGCGGAGACCCACGAGACGGTCCGGTACATCGACGGCGACCGGCACGTCTTCCTCGGCGAGACGTTCCCGTTTCGCGACGACGAGATCGTCGGCGTGATGGGGATCAGCCGCGACATCACCGAGCGCGAGGAGCGCGAACGCCGCCTCGAGCGCCAGCAGTTCCTCTTCGAGCGCACCCAGGAGATCGCCGACATCGGCGTCTGGGAGTACGACCCCCGCAAGGAGTCGGTGACGTGGTCCGACGGGGTGCGGCGGATCCACGGCGTCGACGACGAGTACGAGCCCACGCTCGCCGAGGCGATCGAGTTCTACCACCCCGAGGACCGCGACACGATCCGGGCGGCGCTCGACCGCGCAGTCGAGGACGGCGAGGGGTACGACCACCGCCTGCGGATCGTCCGCCCGGACGGCGAGACCCGCCACGTCAGGACGGTCGGGGAGCCGGTCCTCGAGGACGGCGAGACCCGCCTCGTCCACGGCGTCTTCCGCGACGTGACCGACCAGGTCGAGCGCGAGCGGGTGCTCACCGAACTGCACGACGTGGGGCTGTCGCTGCAACGGAGTGACACGTTCGAGGAGGTCGCCCAGCGGACCGTCGACGCCGCCGCCGAGGTGCTCGATCTCGACCTGTCTGTGCTCAGCCGTGAGGACGACGGCGTGTTGCGGACCGTCGCCACCAGCGAGGAGCTCCCGCCGGACGCCACGCGGGCGATCCCCGTCGGAGAGGGCCTGGCCGGGCGCTCGTACCGCACGGGTGAGTCCCTGCTGGTCGACGACGCCCGCGAGCACCCCGCCGTCGACGACGACACGGAGTACCGCTCGACGATCAGCGTCCCGGTGGGCGAGCACGGCAACTTCCAGGCGGTCGCCCGCGAACCGGGAGCGTTCGACGAGGACGACCTCGAACTCGTCGAGGTGCTGGCCGACCGCGCCACGAGCGCGCTGGACCGCGTCGAGCGCGAGGCGGAACTGCGCCGCGAGAACGACCGTCTCGAGGAGTTCGCCTCCGTCGTCAGCCACGACCTGCGCAACCCCCTCGAGGTCGCGCTGGGGCGGACTGCCCTCCTGCGGGAGAAACTCGACAGCGAGCACGTCCGCGAGACCGCCGACGCGCTCGACCGCATGACCGCCATCGTCGAGGACACCCTCACCCTCGCCCGACAGGGCCGGACCGTCGGCGACACCGAGCGCGTCTCGCTGACCGCGCTCGTGGGGCGCTGCTGGGACACCGTCGACACCGCCGGGGCGACCCTGGAGGTCGAGGACGACATGGTCGTCCGGGCGGACGGCGACCGCCTGCGAAACGTCTTCGAGAACCTCTTTCGTAACGCGGTCACGCACGGCGGCGAGGGCGTGACCGTCCGCGTCGGTCGCACGGAGGGTGGCTTCTACGTCGAGGACGACGGCCCCGGCATCCCCGCGGAGGAGCGAGACGCCGTCTTCGACCCCGGCCAGACGGGCGCCGACGGCACCGGCTTCGGGCTCACCATCGTCAAGCGGATCGCCGGCGCCCACGGCTGGGACGTCCGCGTCGTCGACGGCGACGAGGGCGGGGCACGCTTCGAGTTCACCGGCGTCGACCTGGCGTAGCGTGGGGGGAGGCGAGAGACCTATGTGCGACCGCGGCGTACCGAGCGGCGATGGACGACCGCCTGGAGCGGTTCATGCGCTCGAAACTGCGGTCGGCGGGCCAGCGGGTCGACGAGGCGAAGCGGGCCTTCTGCACTGGCCGGGCCGTCACCGACCTGCCCCGCGACGACGAGGGCCGGGTCCGCATCGTCTGTCGCCGTCACGCCGAGCGCCGGGCGACCCCGCTCGACGACCAGGGCCGGCCGGTCTGCTACGAGGCGGACCACCCCGACTGCGAGGGCTGCGTCGAGGACATCCGCGAGGGGCGGATCGAGACCTGGTAGCCCGGGGGACTTTTGGGCCGGGGCCACACCGCCCGCCATGGACCGGACCGTCGTCGCGGTGGTGCTGGCCGGCGGCAGCGGCACGCGACTGTACCCCGCCAGTCGCGGCGACCGACCCAAGCAGTTACTCGCCCTGGGCCCGGCCCCCGGCCTCGCGGGTGACGACGGCGCCGACGGCGACGGGGACGACGCCGAGGAGCTGGGGCACGGGACCGACGACCCTGCGGGTGACACCGGCGACGGGACCACCGAAGGCGACCGCTCGCTCCTGTGTCGAACCCTCGACCGGGCCGCCTTCGCCGACCGCCGGGTGGTGCTGACCGGCCCGGACCACGCCGACCGGGTGCGCGAGCACCTCGCGGACGCCGGGCGCGACGCCACGGTGTGGGTCGAGCCGGCGCCGCGGGACACCGGGCCGGCGCTCGTCTACGCCGCCGGACGGGCGCGGGCCGCGTTCGACCGGCCGGTGCTGTGCTGTCTGCCGAGCGACCACCACGTCGCCGGCGACTTCCGGGCTGTCGGGGAGCGTGCCGCCGCCGTCGCGACCGAGACCGGCGGGCTGGTGTGTGTCGGCGTCGAGCCGGACCGCCCGGCGACCGGCTACGGCTACGTCCGCCCGGGCCGCGAGGTCGACGGCTACGCGCCCGTCGCCGCGTTCCACGAGAAGCCCGACGCCGACGGCGCCCGCGAGCTGATCGACCGGGGGGCGCTGTGGAACGCCGGCGTGTTCGCCTGGACGCCCTCCGCGCTGCTGTCGGCCGCCCGCGAGACGCCGCTGGCGCCGGTCGTCGAGGCGGTCGACCCCTGGGACGGCGACCGGGCCGCCCGTGGCTACGAGCGCGTCGACCCGGTGAGCGTCGACCACGCCGTCATGGAGCGCACGGATCACGCCTTCGTCGTCCCCGCTCGCGGGATCGAGTGGGACGACCTCGGCACCTGGGACGCGCTGGGGCGGGTGCTCCCCGCCGACGGGGACGGCACGGTCGTCGCCGGCGACGCGCTCACACTGGACACGCAGGACTCCGTCGTCGCGACCGGTGAGGACACCCACGTCACGGCGGTCGGGGTGGAGGACCTCGTCGTCGCCGCCTACGGTGACCGGGTGCTGGTCGCGCCCCGGGGCGCCGCTGACCGCGTGCGCGAGGCGGTCGCCCGGCTCCGCGAGGAGGGCCGGTTCTAGCTCCGCAGGCGCCCGCCGTCGACCGGCACGGCGGCGCCGTTGACGAAACTCGCCCGGTGACTGGAGAGAAAGGCGACGGTGTCGCCCAGCTCGCGGGGGTCGCCTACCCGCCCCAGCGGTACGTCGCTGGCCCAGTCCGCCAGGCCCGTCTCGTAGCCGTCGTACTCGCCGCGCTCGATGGACTGCTCGATCAGCTCCTCGATGCGCGGCGTCTCGTGGGGGCCGGGGAGGACGGCGTTCGCTCGCACGTCGGGGGCGAACTCCCGGGCGGCGGTCTTCACGAGGCCGATCACCGCCCGGCGGACGGCGTTCGACAGCACCAGGCCGTCGATCGCCTCGCGGACGCTCGTCGAGGTGATCGCCACCCACGTCCCGGGGTCCTCGCCCGCCGCCAGGTGCGGGTGGGCCCGTTCGAGCGTCCACACCGCGCTCATCACGAGCGTGTCGTAGGCGGTGTACCACTCCCGCTCGGTCGTGTCGAGAAAGGGACCGGAGGGAACCCCACCGGCGGAGGTGACGAGGTGGTCCAGGCCACCGAAGGCGTCGACGGTGGTGTCGACGAGGTCGGTCACGTCGTCCGGGTCGGTGATGTCGGCCTGCCGGCCGAGCACCTCCCCCTCGCGACCGTCGAGGTGTTCCTCCGCGGCGGCGAGGCGGTCGGGGTCCCGGCCACAGACGGTGACGTTCGCCCCCGCCTCCGTGAGGGCGGTCGCGGCGGCCAGTCCCAGGCCCGAGGTGCTCGCGGTCACCAGTGCCGTCTCGTCGGCCAGTCCGAGGTCCATACCCTCGCGGTGGAGCGGCGGTCACTACTGCCTTCCGCCGCCAGTCACAGCCCTTATGCGCGACTCCGGACTACTCCGGAGCGATGCGAGTGATCGGGACGGTCGGGCTACCGGGCAGCGGGAAGGGAGAGGCGGCGACGGTCGCCCGCGAGGCCGGCGTCCCCGTGGTGACGATGGGCGACGTGGTGCGTGACGCCTGCCGGAAGCGCGGTCTCGATCCCGAACAGCACCACGGCAGCGTCGCCAAGCAGTTGCGCGAGGAGGACGGCCCCGCCGCCATCGCCGCCCGCACCGTCCCGCGGGTGCGCGAGCACCTCGACACCCTGCGGGCCGCCGGCGACGACCCCGTCGTCCTCGTCGACGGCCTGCGCTCCGAGGTCGAGGTCGAGCGCTTCCGGGAGGCCTTCGACTTCCTGCTGGTGAGCGTCCAGGCCCCCTTCGAGACCCGTGCCGACCGCCTCCAGGGCCGGGGTCGGGACGCCTCCGACCAGGACCACGCCGCCCTCGTGGAGCGCGAGGAGCGCGAACTCGCCTTCGGCATGGGCGAGGTGATGGCGATGGCCGATCTGGTGATCGCGAACGACGCCGACCTAGAGACGTACCACCGCCGGGTCCGCACGCTGCTCGAGGACCCCGACGGCGTGCTCGCGGGCGAGCACGACCTCGACGGCGTCGTCGTCCACCCCTCGCCCGAGCGGGCCCGCCCGCACAGACCGTACGCCGACGACGAGGGCGGGGACGAGACGGAGCCTGACCCGGCGGGAGGTGAGTCGTCGTGACCGACGGCGCCGACGCCGCCGAGGGTACCGGCGCCGTCTACCGGATCGAGGTGCGCGTGGTCGCGCCGGTCCACCCGACGGAGGTGTCCGCCCGCGTCGAGGACGCGATCGAGAACCTGTTTCCCGACGCCGAGATCGAGCGCCAGGAGGGCCGCGTCGTCGGCACCGCCCGCTCGGTCGAGCGCTTCGCCGAACTGCTACGCCGCCAGGAGATCCTCGATACGGCCCGCGAGCGACTGCTCAAGGGACGGCGTGGGGAGGCGATCCACGTCGACCTGAAGAAACTCGCCGCCTTCCAGGGCGTAATCAACTTCGCGGTCGGCACGCCGGACGAACTCGGCGAACTGGCGGTGCGGATCCGCGTCGAGGACCCCGACGTGGAGACGTTCGTCGACAGCGTCGCGCCGCCGACCGAGGACGGCGAACCGGTGACCTGACCCTGCAGGCCGGGGTCGGGCGAGCGCCGCCGCCGACCGTGGTGCTTTTCACCGTCCTCACGTATCAGGAGACGTGATCTCCGAGGGCTGCGAACAGTGTGCCAAAGGCGGGAAGATGGTGCTGTTCGTCTACGGTTACTGCGACCAGCGTGACTGCTTCTACTGTCCCCTCGGCGAGAACCGCAAGAACGTCACCCAGATGTACGCCAACGAGCGCCCCGTCGAGGACGACAGCGACGTCATCGAGGAGGCAAAGCGTATGAGCGCGCTCGGCACGTCCATCACGGGCGGCGAACCCCAAGAGGT
>CAYODS010000031.1:0-25051 GCA_964402765.1 uncultured Halobacteriales archaeon | reverse complement strand
CGGCAAGGGCGTCACCTACTACCGGGACGGCACCCGCTCGAAGCAGGTGCTCACCACCCGCGCCGAGAACACCGCCTTCGCCGACGCCCTCCCCGAGGACGAGGCAGAGGCCGCCGAGGTCATTCTGGAGCAGATCCAGGAGATCTTCGGCGGCATCGAGGCCTTCGTCGGGCACGACGTGGTCCGCGATCTCGTGGATGTCGAGGACCTGCTCGATGGACGGCGCACCGTCGCCGACCGGCCGGACACGCTCACCGGCGTCAGCCAGCGCATCGAGACCGGCTACGGCAAGCTGTACGTCACCATCAACGAGGACCCCGAGACCGGCGAGCCGTTCGAGGTGTTCGCCAACATCGGCCACTCCGGCGGGTTCACCAACTCCTTCACGGAGGCCATCGGGAAGATCACCTCCTCGGCGCTGCGGGCGGGCGTGCCCCCCGAGGAGATCGTCGACGAACTCTGTGGCACGCGCTCGCCGAAGGTCGCCTGGGACAAGGGCGAGCAGATCCAGTCCATCCCGGACGCCATCGGCACCGCCCTGCGGCGCTACCTCGACGGCGACGTCGACCGCGCCGTCCCCCAGCAGACCACCATCGACGAGGTGACCGACGAGGGCGCCGAGACCGCCGCCAGCGGCACCGCCACGGCGTCGACCGCAGAGGCGGAGACCGAGGAGGGCGCCGCCCCCGAGACCGACGGCGGCGTCGCCGCGAAGGCCGACAGCCAGGCCGTCGTCGACGCCGGCGAGAACCCCGAGTGTCCGGAGTGTGGCGCGATGCGGCTGTACTACTCGGAAGGGTGCAAAACGTGCGGTTCCTGTGGGTGGAGCGAGTGTTGAGATGAGCGGTCACGCCGGCGGCGAGGCGCCTGCGGCCGACGGCTCGGACACCGCTGGCACGACGAGCGCCCGCTGTCCCGCCTGTGGCGGTGAGACGTACCGCCGGCACTGCAAGTACGTCTGTCCCGACCACGGCGTGGTGATGGACTGCGCCGACACGTTCTGGTAGCCGGCACCGGTCCGGTCGTCGCCGTCGGGTCCTCGCGTCGCGTGCCGCCCGCAAAACGCTTAATCCCGCTCGCGCCGCCGATCCGACGATGACCGACCCCGACGAGGGACTCGACGACCCGCGGTGGCGCGAGCGGGTCGACTCCGACGGGTCCGCGGACCCGCCCGCGCCCGGCGGCTCGCCCGGCGGCACCCCGGACTCCGACCCGAACCCGGTCGAGCTGGGCGTGGCGCTGCTCTCGCGGCTGGAACACGCCGAGCTGTCGGTCGCGGACGCGCTGGACCGGATCGAGGCGGTGACCACCGCCCCCGACACGCAGCGGGCGATCTTGGAGACCGCCCAAGAGCGCGGGGTCGTCGAGCGTGACGGCGCGACGATCCGCCCCGCGCGGGGAACGGGTGCCGGCTACGTCTCCTTCGAGAGCGAGGTGGTCGTCCGCCACGGCGAGTTCACCTGCCAGCGCTGTGGCGCGGACATCGGCGAGGGGCACTTCGTCCGCCTCGACCCCGGCGAGGTGGGGCCGTACGGCTCCTCGTGTATCAGGAAAGTGGTCGGCCGGGAGTGACCGGCCGGGTCGGCCGGGAGGTCAGTTCTCCCGCAGGGTCTCGACCAGCCGCTCGACGGCCTCGTTGTGCCGCTGCAGCAGTTCGTTCTGTCGCTCGACCGCCCGGCGCAACTCGGAGAGCTCCTCCTGCACCGCGGCGTCCGGTTCGGCCGGCTCGACCGGCTCCGTGAACGGCGTCTCTGAGTCTGACTCCGCCGCCGGTCCGTCGTCCCCGGCGTCGTGTGTCGGTCCGTCCGTGTCGTCGGCGTCTGTCTCCGCCGCCGCCGTCTGCGTGTCCCCGGTCCCGGCCGCCGGTGAGTCGTCGCCGGCGTCCGCGACGGTCGTCCCGCCGTCACCGGTGGCGGCGTCACTCGACGGGCCGGCCGGTGCCGACTCCGCGGCCGTCCCGGCGTCGTCGGTCGCGGCCCGGCCGCCCGCGCCGACGGCGTCGCCGCCGGCCCGCACCGAGTCGCCGGCGGTGCGGTCCTCCGGGCGGGTCGTGGCGGGTCGGTCGTCCCCGCCGGGGCCGGCGTCGAGGGCGTCGACGCCGCCGAAGTCGGCGACGGCGCTACCCGGGTCCCCGCCGGACTCGCTCCCGGCGGCGTCCTCGCCCGCGTCGCCGCGGTCGAGCCCTGCGACCGAGTCGACGTCGTGGGCCGCCAACAGGGCGGACTCCAGGTGTTCACGCACCTCCGGGAGGCGGTCGTTCGGGGTCTTGAGACGTTCCTTGCGGCCGTCGACGGTGAACACGACGCCGGTGGCGACCGAGCCCTCCTCGTAGTCGAGGTCGGTGACCGACTCGAAGGGGATCGACTCGTGATCGTCGTCCCAGAGGACGGCGCCGACGTGTTTCAGCAGGCGCTCGTCGGTGACCACGAGCGTGAGTTCGGAGAAACTGAACACGCGGTGGACGCGCTCGCCCGGGTCTGTCACGTCGCCAGCGCGCAACACGGCGGCGAGCAGTGGCTGGAGCACCTTCTCCAGGCGGTCGAGCGGCACGGCGAGGTCGCGGTTCTCGTCGACGGCGTACTCCAGGCCGAGCGTGGCCTTGCGACGGCCCTCGGAGACCGTGAGCCGTGTGACGTCGTGGCCGAGGGACTCGACGGACTCGTCGCTGAGGACGCCCCCCGAGCGGTAGACGAGCGAGCGCCGCGGGGTGACGAACAGGCGGTCGTCCCCGCCCAGCGGGACGCTGGTGGCGACCTCCTCGCCCTCCTCCAGGGCGCCCCTGGCGATGCCGGGCAGTTGCATACCGTCAGGTACGGGGGCCGGCACCTAAAACCGCCGGCCACCGTCTCGGATGAGAAGGTTAAAGACCGGACCGCGCCAGGTTCGGGACGCGCCCGGGTGGCTTAGCTGGACATAGCGCCGCACTCATAGGGTTCGCGAGGCGGCACGCATGCCCACGAGGTCCGCCGAACCTCCGACCTGGGACATGCGGAGATCGCGGGTTCGAAGCCCGCCCCGGGCACTTCTCGACTCAGACACCCGTCGCAGCCGCGCGAAACGACACCGCGACCTCCTCCTGCGGTGCGGCGGCGAAGGCGTCGGTGTTGTCGAACACCCAGCGGTACTCACCCGGTGACAGGCGCACCTGGGCCCGCCGTTCGCTGGTGGCCTCGACCCTGCCGACCGTCGCGAACGACCGGCCCTGCCGGTAGCGGTCGTACTCGCCCAGGTGGAACACGGCGAAGTCGACCGGTGCCGTCGCCTCGAACTCGACGGCGAACCGGCCCCGCTCGGCCGGCGCGACGGTGCGGTCCGCGAACGTCCCCGCGGGCAGTATCGCCCGGCCCTCGACCGCCGGGTAGCCGCGCCACTCGGCCGACTCCACGCCCCGCCAGGGGTCCGGCGCCCGCCGGCGGTCCAGGGACGTCACCCCGAGACACCCGCCGAGGACGCCCGCCGTCCCGACCAGCAGCGCTCGACGCCGCATGTCGCGGGCACCGACCGCGCCCGTCTCAGTTATACCCCGCCTACGGTCCGGAAACCGAACTCTAACCGGCGGCGTGCGGAATAAATTTATGTCTCCAGCGGCACCGAATTGGACGAACGATGAGCGGTGTCCCGCGTCGGGTCGGACGACGGGTTCGTGGCGTCGGCACCGCCCCCGACTGGAGTCGCGGGGAGCAACTGCTGTGGCTCGCGGTGGGGGTCGCGCTCGTGGCGGACACGCTGTCGACGCTCGCCGGCCTCGGGATGGGGTACGCCGAGGGCAATCCCGTCGCGCGGGCCGCGCTTGCGGGCGGTCCCGCGGGACTGGTCGCGCTGAAACTCGCCGTCGTCGGGGCCGCGCTGTACTGTCGCCCGCTGCTCGACGGCGCGACCCGCCTGGCCGCCCCGGCGGGGCTGGCGCTGACCTGGGGCGTCGCCGCCGGGCTCAACCTCTCACTGCTTCTCGCCGGCTGACCGGGCGGCCACGAGCGCCCGGCAGGACCCCCCGACGCCGACGACGTAGCCGTCGACGCCGTCCAGCGACGCCAGCGGTCCGTCGAGCGAGACTGGCGTCACCGTCGCCAGCACGTCCGGACCGTCGGCGTGGTCGAAGGCGAGGTGAGCGGTCGGTCCCCGCGCCGTGACCCGGTCGGCGACCGTGCGGTGGCCGAGCGCGAGCACCCGCTCCGCGAACGCCTCCGCGAGGGCACGAGCAAGCGTGAACGGTCGCCGGGCGGTCCCGACGAGGTGGCGCGTCTCGTGGCCGGCCCACGCGAAGCCCGACAGCGGCGTCGAGGGGTCGACCGCCACGCCACCGGGGCGGTCGGCGAACAGCCGCCGGGGACGCCCGAGCACCCGCTGCCACGCCGGCAGCCGACCCTCGCGCTCGGTCGGCACCTGCGGCGTCGCGGCTACCGGTCCACCCGTCCCCGTCGTTCGCGCGGTGGTAGCTCGGCACATCTCTATTACAGTTAGTAGTATGTACCGTGGCCTGAAAAGCTTTACATATCTTCTCGTGCTGTGTAGTTGTAAAACGAACACCGGCTCACGACCGGGGGTGTGACTGCCGGGCGGCGCAACGGTCGACACTCGCCGCTCGGGGCCGTGAGAGCCGGCGAAAAGTGGTGTAGAGACTACTGCCGGCGCCGCAGCGCGAGGACGGCGACGACGACCGCGAGGACGGCGACGACGACGCCCATGCCGGGCTGTGCGACGTCGCCGTCGTCGTCGCCGTCGCCGCCGTCACCGCCGTCGTCCAGCGACACGCCGAGGAAGTCGGCGGCGCGGTCGGCGTCGGCGGTCGGGAACTCCTGATCGTAGTCGCCGGGCATGTTCACCTCGGTGTCCTCGCCAACGACGGACAGCGACCGGACGTCGTCCTCGCCGGCGCCCTCGCTGACGGCGCTCTCGACGTAGACGTAGGTCCGGGTCGTCCCGTCCTCGGTGCGGACGACGACGTCGCCGATGTCGAGCCCGCCGTACTCCTCGCCGACGAGGCTCGCCAGGGACTCCAGGTCGCCGAACTCCGTGGCGGCGCGGACGGTCGTGCCGTCGGCGTCGGCGCTGGCCTCCAGTTTGGCCTGCTGGAAGTCGGCCTCCTCGACCGCAAGCAGTCCGGTGACCGTCTCGTCGTCCCCGTCGGACTGTGCGGTGCTGATGGCCTGATCGAGCGCCGACTGGATCTGTTCCTCGCGCTCGACCGCGAAGCTGCCCTCGCCGGTGACCTGCTCGCCGTCGGTCGTCACCGAGAGGTCCAGTTCCTGGCTGCCGACGGTGCGGTCACGGGACTCCAGTTCGTCGGTGTACGCCGCCCAGTTCGACGCCGAGGACTCGACCGACCCCTCGACGGTGACCGTCCCCTGTTCGGCGGCGTAGTCGAGTGACCACTCGGTGGTCTGCTGGAGGTCGGCGGCACGGCTGGCCCCCAGGGTCTGCCGGCGCCGGTCGACGACGCTCTGGTTGAGGTCCTCGCCGCTGGCGGCGGCCAACTCCAGCACGGCGAGTTGGGCGTCGCCGACGTTCGAGAGTTCGACGTTCCAGTTCACCGACGCGGTGCCGGGCTCCTGCTCGACGGTCGCCTCGACGGTGTCGATCTGGGCCGAGAGGATGCGCTCGGCGAACTCGCTGGCCTCCTCCTGGCTCAGTTCGACGGACTCGTCCTGGGCCAGCGAGCGCGCGAGTTGCTGTTGCAGTCCGGACTCGACGTTCTGCAGCGTCACCCGGTACTCGATGTCGAGCCTGTTGGTCGAGGAGTCGAAGGAGTAACTGTTCACGGACACGTCGGCGCTGCCGCCGAGCTGGGCGCCGACGAAGCCGAACTGCGCGCTGAGGGTCCGCTCGGCGCGGTCGCGGGTCTCCCACTGGCGGGTCTGGAACTCACCGACGGTGTACTCCCGGGAGACGTCGACCCGGTAGCCGGAGTCGGTCTCGGTCAGCGTGAACGACTGCGTCTGTGAGTCGGTTATCGCCAGCGTCTCCGTCGACGCCTGGCCGCTCAGGACGAACGAGTCGGCACTCTGCTTGAAGGTGCCGCTCGTGCTCGCACTGGAGACGAACGCCGTCACCGCCGACTCCGGCGTCGCCTCGACCGAGAACTCCAGCGACGACTCCGAGGTGTCGGCGTTCTGGACCGACTCGAGGGTCACGTCCAGTGACTGCAGCGCCTCGGGGCGCGGGACCGCGAACGACGTCGACCCGTCGAGTCCGCTGTCGGTGAGCGTCGCCGTCAGGTCGAACGAGCCGCTGTCCAGTCCCTCGGGCGACTCGAGCACGCCGAACGCGAGCCCCTCGGAGGTGAGCAGGTCACCCTCGACCGTGCCGTTCGTGTCCCCGGCCTCGTTCTCGTACACCAGGACCGCGTCCCCGTTCTCCATCACGTACACCTCGTCCGCGGGGTTCACGTCGTCCTGCGTGTCGCTCGACTGTACTCCCGTCGCCGCCGTCATCGGTGCTGTCACCACCGACACGAGCACCAGCACCGTCAGCACACGCAACAGCCGCATGGCCGCCGGTTCGGCCCAGACGTTAATGTAGTTTTCCAAAATGTCACTGTTATGGTATTTACTCTCCCGGCCGCGGCGCCCTTGAGTCGGGAGCGCGTACCCCGGCACGTGACCGAGAGACCGCGACTGCGCCGGCACGCGACCCGGGGGCGACGGCGATGACCGACGGGTTCCGCTTCGAGTACCGCCCGGGGACACTCCAGTACGGCACCGACTGCGTGCGCTCGCTCGCTGGCGAACTCGCGAGCGTGGGGGCGGACCGCGCGCTGGTCGTCACGGGCCGGACCGTCGGCGCGACCCCGGCGGTGATGGACCCCGTCCGCGAGGGCGCGGGCGACCGACTCGCCGGTGTCGTCGCCGAGACCAGTCCCGAGAAACGCGTCTCGACCGCCGCCCGCGTCGCCGCCCGCGCCCGCGAGACCGGCGCCGACGCGCTGGTCGCCGTCGGCGGCGGCTCCAGTCTCGACGTCGCCACCGTGGCGGCGGCGCTCCTCTCGACCGGCACCGACCACGACGGGGCCGTCCGCTCGGTACTGGAGACCGGCACCGTCTCCGTGGGGGCGACCCCGCTGCCGGTGCTCGCGGTCCCGACCACCCTGGCGGGCGCCGACCTCTCGCAGGTCGCCGGGATCACCGCAGACCCCGGGGCCGTCGGGGCGTCGGGTGAGGTGGTCCACGGCGGCGTCTCCGATTCGCGGCTCGCGCCCGCCGCCGTTCTCTACGACCCCGACCTGTTCCGGACGACGCCCGCCGGCGTCCTCCTGCCGTCTGCGATGAACGGCTTCGACAAGGCCGTCGAGACGGTGTACGCACGCACCGCCACGCCGGTCACCGACGCGACCGCCCAGCGCGCCCTGCGACTCCTGCGGGCCGGGCTCCCGGCGCTGGGGGCCGGCGAGCGCGACGACACGACGATGCGACGCGTCCTCGTCGGCACCCTGCTCGCCCAGTACGGCGTCTCCCGGCCGGACGCCGGCACCCTCTCCGTGCTGCACGCATTCGGGCACGCCCTCTCGCGGCGCTCGGACCTGCAGCAGGGCGCCGCCCACGGGATCGTCGCCCCCGCCGCCCTGGAGCACCTGTTCGAGTCGGTCGGCGCCCGGCGTCACACCCTCGCGGCGGGACTGGGTGCCGGTGCTGCACTCGTCGACGCCGACCCCGGAACGGACCCCGACGCGGTCCCGCCCGCGGCGAGTGACGACCGCGACCCCGCCACGCTCGTCGTCGCGGAGGTGCGCACCGTCCGCGACGCGCTCGGACTCGACCGCCGTCTGCGGGAGGCGTTCGACCGAGAGGACCTGCCCGAACTGGCCCGCGCCACTCTGGACGACGGACTGATGGACAACGCGCCGGCGGGGTACGACCCCGACCGGACGGCGATCGAGAGCGTCCTCGAATCGGTGTGGTGAGCCCGCCCGTCCCGCGCCCACTGCGCAGGTTTAACACGGGTGGCGCCGCTACTCTGGAGACATGAGCGAGCTACCGGTGCCGGCGCTGGCCGAGCGGGCGCGGGCCTGTGCACGGCGGCTCGCGGCCGCCGACGACGTCGTCCTCGCCTCCCACATCGACGCCGACGGACTCACCAGTGCCGCGGTCGCCGCGACCGCTCTCGAACGCACCGGCGTGCCGTTCGAGACGGCGTTCTTCGAGCAGCTGGACGCCGACGGCGTCGCGGCGGTCGCCGCCCGCGACCCCGGGGTCGCGCTGTTCACCGACTTCGGCAGCGGGCAACTGGACGCGGTCGGCGAGTACGCCGAGCGCGGCGCCTTCGAACCGGTCGTCGTCGACCACCACCAGCCGGTCGCCGCGGGGGAGACGCCGTTCCCGGCCGGTCGCGACGGCTACGCCGACCCCCAGTACCACTGCAACCCCCTGCTGGAGGGCGTCGACGGCGCGAGCGAACTGTCGGGCGCGGGAGCCACCTACCTCGTCGCCCGTGCGCTCGCCCGCGAGGGACACGGCCCGGGGGCCAGCGGTGAGCGTGACGCCGAGCCGTCGGCACCGACGGCGACCGACGGCGGCGCGGCGGTCGAGGCGACCCTCGCGGGCCCGCCGGACCCGCGAAACAGGGACCTCGCGGCGCTGGCGGTCGTCGGCGCGGTCGGCGACATGCAGGCCTCGGGTGGGGAACTGCACGGTGCGAACGCCGAGATCGTCGAGGAGGGCGTCGACGCCGGCGTCCTCGACACCGGGCGGGACCTGGCGCTGTTTGGCAAGCAGACCCGACCGCTGCCGAAACTGCTCGAGTACGCCTCAGACGTGCACGTCCCCGGGATCTCGAACGACGAGAGCGGTGCGATGCGGTTTCTCGACGGGCTGGACCTCGATCTCAGGCGCGGTGGCGACTGGCGTCGGTGGGTGGACCTGGACCCCGGGG
Source organism: uncultured Halobacteriales archaeon (assembly GCA_964402765.1). GTDB lineage: Archaea > Halobacteriota > Halobacteria > Halobacteriales > SW-7-71-33 > SW-7-71-33. The sequence goes on along the minus strand of CAYODS010000031.1, from coordinate 16,186 downwards.
AGCGACGGACGGTGGTCAGCGCCCTCCTGCAGACGGCGGTCGAGCGGGGAGTGTCCGCGAGTGACCTCGAGGAGCTCGTCGCGACGACGTACACCCTCCCCCGGGAGCCCGCACGCACCGAGCTGCGGGACGCGAGTGAGTTCTCGACGCTTCTGAACGCCACGGCGCGGTACGAGCGCGCGGACGTGGGACTCGCCGTGTGTCTCGGCGACCGCGGCGGGGCGCTGGACCGCGCCCGGCGGCTGCTGGCGAACCACCGGCGGAACCTCTCTGCGGGCATCGAGTACGTCCGCGAGCAGGGAGTCACCCGCGAGGAGCACGTGCAGTGGTTCCACGCGGGCGCGGAGATCCGCGAGACGATCGTCGGCATCGTCGCGGGAATGGCCGTCGGCACCGAGGGCGTGGACCGGTCGACCCCGATCGTCGCCTTCGCGGACGCGGGACCGGAGGAGGTGAAGGTGTCGGCACGCGGGACCCCGGAACTGGTCCGGCAGGGACTGGACCTCTCGGTGGTGATGAGTCAGGCCGCCCAGGCGGCCGGGGGTGACGGTGGCGGCCACGACGTCGCGGCCGGTGCCACCGTCCCCCGGGGTCGCGAGGAGGAGTTCGTCGCGGAGGCGGACGCCGTTGTCGGTGAGCAGATCGGCTAGTACTCGTGGTACACCTTGCCACAGCGCTGGCACTCGATGGTCGTCGGGCTGAACCACCGCTTGACCTTCGTGACTGCGCCGTGACAGTCCGTACAGACGCCCATGCCGCCGTCGTCAGCGACCCGGGTCGACAGGTCCATCAGGAGGTTGTTCAGTTCGTCTATCTCCTCGGTCTGCTCCTGGACGGTCTCCTGTAACTGTTCGAGTTGGGTCTCGTTGTCGGCGGCGGAGTCGATGTCGAGAACGATGTCCTCCTCGATCGACTCCTCCTGGGTCGTCTCCTCGACCTCCTCCTCGACCGTTCGCTGGTCCTCCTCTGTGTCAGTCTGGTCGGCCATCTGTGTCTCTCGCGCCACCCTACGAACCACCTGCATTTCAATCTGTTTGCGCGACCGGGTAGTTATTGGTAATCGATCGAATATTTCCGGGCGAGTGACCGACCGAACCGCAAGCAGGAACGGACTCTCGGTGTGGTATAACGTGTATCATGGGTGACCTTCACAGGAGGGGGGTACGGCCCCGATCTGCGCCGGTTGTCCCGGCGCTGTCTTGCGGTCTCGTTGGTTAGACGGGGTGATACACAACTAGTTTGGTAGTGCATATTAGTTCAAAGCGCCCACAGTTGGTAGTTGCATGCTGGAAGTTGCAATAGACGCTACGACCGCACTGGCACAGTCCGGTTTCACCGGAGGTGAGGAGATCCTCAGTGAACGGCCCGAGGCCGTATGGCTGGGTCTCGGTACGTTCCTGATGCTGCTCGGCGGATTCTACTTCGTCGTCAAGGGCTGGGGCGTCGAGGACCCCAAGGCCAAGGAGTACTACGCGATCACGATCATGATCCCCATGATCGCGTTCGCGTCCTACCTGTCGATGTTCTTCGGCTTCGGCTACGCCGACGTCTCGGTGTTCTTCGACTCCGGTCTGAACGCCGCCGTCGGCGAGCACGGTGCCGAGGGGACCCTGCGCATCTACTGGGCCCGCTACGCTGACTGGCTGTTCACCACGCCGCTGCTGCTGGCCGACCTCGGCCTGCTCGCGGGCGCTGACCCCCGCGAGATCGCCGGCATCGCGCTGGTCGACGTGTTCATGATCGTCACCGGCCTAGTCGGCGCCGTCGAGGCCGTCTTCGCGTTCCGCTTCATCTGGTGGTTCGTGAGCACGGTCGCGCTGGTGTTCATCCTGTACTTCCTGTACTTCTCGTTCACCCGCGCCGCCTCCCGGCAGTCCGAGGAGGCCCAGTCGACGTTCAAGCTGCTGCGTAACCTCACCGTCGTGCTGTGGGCCATCTACCCCATCTGGTGGCTCGTCGGCACGGAGGGTGTCGGTGCCGTCAACCTGTTCGTCGAGACGCTGGGTTTCATGATCCTGGACGTCTCCGCGAAGGTCGGCTTCGGCATCATCCTGCTGCGCAGCCGCGCGGCCATCTCCGGCGCCGAGGCGCCCGAGCCCTCGGCCGGTGAGGCCGCCGCCGCCGACTGACGCCAGCCGCCGTTTCCGATCCGCGCTTTTTTATCGACGACGCCAATTTGTCCGGTAGAGGCGTCTCAGCCCTACGAGGCATGTCAGACCACAGCGACACGGACGACGTTCACGTCCTGAACACGACCGCGCTCGTCGGCTTCTTCCTCTCCGGAGCGATCGGAGCCGTGGCCCTGTTCGCGCTCCCGCTGGCGGTCGACACCAGCGGACCGCTCACGTTCGGTCAGTTCAGGCGCACGTTCATCCTCATCTGTCTCGTCGAGGGCGCCGCCGCCGTCGGTGTCCTCTTCTTCGGGATGCGACTCTACCAGCCCGGCCCCGACGCCGAGACCGCCACGGACGGCGGTCACGGCGACTGACCGTCGCTCGCGGGCCGGGTCGGTGTGCTCGCCCGGTCACCCTCCGCGCACGTCCGGGTCGATCTCCTCGTAGGTCGCCCGCGTCTCCTCGTCGACGGAGGGGCCGACTGCCGCGAGTGCCTCCTTGAAGTGCGTGCGGTCGACGGTGACCGCGCCGGGGTCCATCGAGTTGGGGTCCACGTCGTCGTTCTCCCGCAGGGTGTCCTCCATCGCCATCATCGTGGCCTCCCGGACCACCGCCTCGATGTCGCTGCCGGTGTACCCCTCCGTCTCGGCGGCGAGGTCGGCGGGGTCCACGTCGCCGAGCGGAACGCTACGGGTGTGCACCTCGAACACCTCCTCGCGGGCGTCGGTGTCCGGCACCGGCACCTCGACCAGTTTCTCGAACCGTCCCGGGCGCAACAGGGCGGTGTCGACCATGTCCGGGCGGTTCGTCGCCCCGACGACGACGACGTCCTGGCGACCCTCGATCCCGTCGAGTTCGGTCAGCAACTGAGACACCACCCGCTCGATGACGCTGTTGTCGCCGTCGCCACGCTCGGAGGCGATCGCGTCGACCTCGTCGAAGAAGACAATCGTCGGGGCGTTCTGCCGGGCGGTCTCGAACACCTCCCGCACGCCGCGTTCCGACTCGCCGACGTAGCGGTTCAGCAGTTCCGGTCCGTTCACCGACAGGAAGTTGGCGTCGCTGGCGTTCGCGACCGCCTTCACCAGCATCGTCTTCCCGGTGCCGGGTGGCCCGTACAGCAACAGGCCCTTCGGCGTCTCGATGCCGACCTTCTGGAACAGGTCCGGGTACCGCAGCGGCCACTCCACCGCCCGCAGGAGTTCGTGTTTGGCGTCCTCCAGGCCGCCGATGTCCGCAAAGCGCACGTCCGGGCGCTCGACCTGGACGTCACGCATCGCCGAGGGGTTGGCGTCCTCGATGGCCGCCTCGAAGTCCGCGCCCGTCACCACCACCCGCTCCAGCAGGTCCTCGGGGATGGGCTCGTCACCCAGGGTCACCTGCGGGGGGATGCGGTCGACGGCGTTGCGCACCGCCTCGGTGATCAGCGACTCGATGTCCGCCCCGACGAACCCGTGCGTGCGGGCGGCGATACTCGTCACGTCGACGTCCTCCGAGACCGGCAACCCCTGGGCGTGGATACCCAGGATCTCGTACCGGCCGCGGCGGTCGGGCACCCCGATCTCCACCTCGCGGTCGAACCGCCCGCCCCGGCGCAGCGAGTCCTCGATGTCGTCGAGCCTGTTTGTCGTCCCCAGCACGACGATGTCGTCGTGCTCGGCGAGACGGTCCATCGTCGAGATGAGCTTCGCGACGGCACGGGACTGTCGCCCGGTGGCGTCCTCGCGGGGCGGCGCGAGCGCGTCGAGGTCGTCGAAGACCACGAGGGTGGGCGCCCGTTCGACCGCCACCTCGACGACGTCGTCCAGCGAGAGGTCACCGTCGCCGTACTCCTCGAGGGTGGCGGGGTCGGTGACGGCGACCGCGTGGGCGTCGACGGCGTTTGCAAGCGCCCCGGCGATCCGGCTCTTGCCCGCGCCGGAGGGCCCGTACAGCAGGACGCCGTTCGGGGAGTGGCCCTGCAGGCGGTCGAACAGTTCCGGGCGGTTCAACGGCGCCTCGACGAGCTGGCGCACCTCAAGCACCGTCTCGTCCAGGCCGCCGATCTCGCTGAAGTCCACGTCCGGCAACTTCCGCAGGTCGCCGACGGCGGCGTCCGGCCCCTCCAGCAGTTCGACCTCGGTGTCGTCCCCGACGACGACGGCGCCGCTGGGGGTCGTCTCCCGCACCTCGAAGACGACGCGCATCGAGCCGCCGAACAGCTGCACACGGACGGTGTCACCCTCGCGCAGCGGTCGGTCGCGGAGCACGCTCCGGACGGCGTCGGCGCCGCCCTCCAGCGACACCGACCGCGTGGGCGAGAGCACGACCCGTTCGGCGGTCGTCGGCGTCACTCCCTTCAGGGTGACCTCGTCGCCCGACCCGACGTTCGCGTTGCTGCGGACGTCGTCGCTGACGTACACCCGGTCGAGGTCGTCGGCGCTACCGTCGCCGTCGATCTTGAACGCCGAGCCCACCCGGGCGACGGTGGCACCTGAGCCCCGCAACTCGACGGCGTCACCGGGGTCGACGCCGAGTTCCTCCATCGTCGACTCGTCCATGTGGACGGCACCGTCCTCGGGATCGAGGGTGTCGCCGTCCCCGACGCGCAGCGTGACAGACATCCCGCTTACCGGGGGTTCTGCCTCACCCGATAAATCAATTTCCCGTGCGACGGGGGTGTCACCCGCCGTCCCCGGCAACACCGGGCGGCACCGACACCGTTGACCCCGCGCGCCGCGTACCCCCCGCGTGGACACGCAGCGGCGTCCGGCGACCGGAGGTGGCCCCGCGTGAGACGGTCGCCCGTCGTCCTCTTCGCCGTCGCCGCGCTCGGTTTCGGCACCTCCTTCGCGGCGATCAAGACCGGCCTGGAGACGCTGCCGCCACTTTACTTCGCCGGCCTGCGGTTCGGCGTGGGCGCCGTCCTGCTGGTGTCGACGCTGCTGTACCGCCGGGGCCGGCGCTGTTGTCCGGTCGACCGTACCGACGCCGCCGCCGTCGCCGTCGGCGGACTGCTCCTGCTCGGGCTCAACGGCGCCCTGCTGTTTCTGGGCCAGCGCACCGTCACCAGCGGCGCGGCGGCGGTAACGTACAGTCTCGCGCCGGTCGTCGCCCCGCTGCTCGCGGTGGTCGTCCTCGACGAGCCGCTGGACGTCGTCGCCGTCCTCGGCACGCTGCTGGCCCTCGTCGGCGTTGGTCTCGTTGCCGGCGTCGACCCCGCCGCGCTGGCTGCCGTCGAGACCGGTCAACTGCTGGTCGCCGGCGCCGCGCTGTCGGTCGCCGCCGGCAGCGTCCTGCTCCGGCGGGTCGACCACGGCCTCTCGAATCTCGAACTCGTCGCGTGGTCGATGGCGCTGGCCGCCGGCTCCCTGCTGGTGGCGAGTCTGCTGGCCGGCGAGTCACCGCCCGCGGAGCCCACCCTCGGCGTGGTCGCCGCCGTCCTCTGGGTCGGCGTTCCCGCCACCGCGCTGGCGTTCCCGGCGTACTTCGCGCTGATCGCCCGTGTCGGCCCCTCTCGGGCGAACCTCATCGCGTTCGTCGTCCCCGTCGTCGCCACCGTCGTCGGCGTGGTCGCGCTGGGCGAGACGGTCCGTCCGGGCGTCGTCGGCGGGTTCCTGCTCATCGCCGGGTCGTTCGGGCTGGTCGAGCGCGACGTGCTCCGGCGGGAACTCCGGCGACTGCGCACGCCCGCCCTGCAGACGGACGCCGACGGCGCCGGCGGGCGGTCGGTGGCCCCCGGCGCGCCCGACGCGGCCGCGACCGCAGAGACCGGGGAGGGAGATGACGCCGACGCCGACGCCGAGGCGGACGAGCACGTCTGCGAGCCGATGCCCCGTGGCGACTAGACCCGCCCGGTCGCGACCGCCCACGCGAGGACCCCGAGCACGAGCGCGCTCGCGAGGAGGGCCACCGCGAGGCCGACCGTCCGACCCGTCACTCCGTCCTCGAGGTACGCCCGCTCCGGCGACCCCTCCGGGACGTGGACGGTGACGGTGTCGCCCGGCGAGTACCGCGCGGCGACGTCGGTCGCGGACCCGACGGTGAGCGTCGTCCGCCCGACCACCTCGCCCGGGTAGACGGTGCTGGTCCGGTGGGTGTCGCCCCGGTAGTCGAACTCGACGGTCACGTCCGGCACCGCCGAGGGCGGGTCGCCGTGGCCGACGTAGTCCGGGTCGTTCTCCGGCACCTCGACCGCCGACGAGACGACCCGCCCCTCGACCGGTTCGCTGGCCCGTCGGTCCCGCGCTCCCGCGTACAGCGTGACCGCCGCCCACAGTCCCACGAGCGCGACCGCCGCGCCACCCGCGAGGACGAGCGTCGTGTCCGAGACCATCGTTCCCACGTCGGGACTCGCCGGAAAAAAAGCGTGCGCCCGGCCCTCCCGCGGACCCACCCGCTTTTACTCCGGGCCGCCCGAGCGGGGACATGACCGAGCTGGACCCGGAGAAGTTCGAGGACAAGTACGAGCACTACTTCGCCGAGCTCCAGACGGCCTACCGCGAGGCGTTCGAGGCGATGAACGACCGGTACGATTCCGAACTGGTCCACGCCATCGACCAGGGGGTGCTCGCGGAGTCCGAGCCGTTCTGGGAGGGCGACGGCTTCCGGGTGGAACTGCCCGAGGACCCGGTGGCGCGGCTGGCCGCGACGGGTGTTCTGGTCGACGAGGACCACGCCCGGTCGGTCGTCGAAGAGTACGTCGAGCGACTGGAGGACGAACTGCTCGCCGTCTTCGAGGTGTCCGGCGAGCACGCCCCGGAGACGGACCCGGCCGAGGACTGAGGCGGCGTCCACCAGAGCCTTGTCGCCCGCCCTCCTCGTCGCCAGTATGCACTGGGTGCGACGACGTGACCTCGAGGGTGGAAAGGAACTCGGCGTCTGGTTGCTGACGGACCCCGAGGACCCCACCGCGGTCGCGGAGGAGCTGTACGTCGAGTCTCACGAGTATCGCGGCGGCGCCTTCGACGTGTACACGTACAGCGAGGCGACCGACTGGCAGCACCAGGGCGAGCACGAGGACGTCCGCGAGGCGTTCGACGCGGCGCTGTCCTACGTCGAGGCCCACGACCACCCCGTCGCCGGTCGGTCGGTCGAGTAGCCGGAGCCAGCGGTTTTAAGAGCCTCTCACCGGGAGTCGCCCGCATGAAGGCGACCGCGATGGCGCATCCGATCCAGGGGATCGTCAAGTACCACGGGATGCGCGACCGACGACTCAGGCTGCCGTACCACGACAGCATCAGCGTCTGCACCGCGCCGAGTCACACCCGCACCACGGTCGCGTTCGACATCGACCACGAGGAGGACACCTACGTCGTCGACGGCGAGGAACTCGAGGGGCGGGCCTTCGACCGCGTCGACAGCGTGGTCGAGCGGGTGCGGGAACTGTCCGACGCCGCCCACACGGTCTACCCCGTCCGCCTCGAGAGCGAGAACTCCTTTCCCTCGAACGTCGGCCTGGGGTCGTCTGCGTCGGGTTTTGCCGCCGCGGCGACCGCGCTTGCGGCGGCGGCCGACCTCGACCTGTCGCGGCCCGCTATCTCGGCGATCGCCCGCCGCGGTTCGGCCTCGGCGGCGCGAGCCGTGACCGGCGGCTTCTCGCACCTGCGGGCCGGCCTGAACGACGAGGACTGTCGCTCCTACCGCATCGACTCCCCGCTGGCCGAGGAGTTGCGGGTGGTCTCCGCGCTGGTCCCGTCGTACAAGGAGACCGACAGCGCCCACGAGGAGGCCGCACAGAGTCACATGTTCCAGGCCCGCCTGGCGCACATCCACGAGCAGATCGCCGAGGCCCGGGACGCAATCCAGGCCGGGGAGTTCGAGCGCACGTTCGAACTCGCGGAACACGACTCGCTGTCGCTGGCGGCGACGACGATGACCGGCCCCGAGGGGTGGGTGTACTGGAAGCCCCGCACGCTGGCGGTGTTCGACGCCGTCCGTGAACTCCGCGATGACGGCGTGCCGGTGTACTTCTCGACGGACACCGGTGCCAGCGTCTACGTCAACACCACCGCCGAGTACGTCGACCGCGTCGAGAGTGCCGTCGCCGACACCGACGTCACCACGGACGTCTGGGAGGTCGGCGGTCCCGCCCGCGTCCTCGATGAGGACGAGGCGCTGTTCTGAGCAGCGTGGCGCCACGGGCCACGCGTGGTCCCACCCACGGAACGAGCGTGGCGCCACGGGCCACGCGCGGTTCCACGAACCGCGGAGAGCGCGGTTCCACGGACCACGGGAAGAGCGCGGTTCCACGGACCGCCCCGACCGCTCCTGACGGTCCGGGGGACCGCGCCGTTTAGGCCCGTGGGTCCACAACCGTCCGTATGCGAGTCGCAGTCCTGGGCGCGGGGTACGCGGGGGTCGAGACGGCACGGCGGCTGGAGTCACGCCTGTCCGACGACGTGGAGATCATCGTCGTCGACGAGGACGGTCGCCACCTCGTCCAGCACGAGGTCCACCGCGTCGTCCGCCGCCCCTCGATCGCCGACGTGATCGAGTTCGACGCCGCCGACCTGCTGGACCGCGCCACGGTCCGCCGGGCACGGGTCACGGACCTCGACCCCGACGCGGGCGTCGCGGTCCTTCGCTCGGACACGCAGGGCACGGACGACGGGTCAGGGGCGGGCGCTGGCGCCGACCCGCTCGGCCCCGGCCCCGGTGAGCGCCTCGAGTTCGACTACGGCGTGGTCACGCTCGGCTCCGAGACCGCCTTCTACGACCTGCCGGGCGTCCGCGAGCACGCCACGCCGCTGAAGTCCGTCGCCGACAGCGAGGCGATCCGCGAGGCGTTTCTCGCGCTGTCGCCCGGTGACCGCGTCGTCGTCGGCGGCGCCGGACTGTCCGGCGTCCAACTCGCCGGCGAACTGGCGGCGTTGGCCGGCGCGCGCGACCTGGACCGCGAGGTGCTCGTTCTGGAGATGGCCGACAGCGTCGCGCCCTCGTTCCCGGCCCGGTTCCAATCTGCCGTTCGCCGGGCGCTCGGAGACGCCGGCGTCGAGGTCCGCACCGGGTGGCGGGTCGAGCGCGCCGACGAGGCGACGGTCGAGACCGACCGCGGGACCGTGGCGTACGACCAGTTCGCCTGGACCGGCGGCATCCGCGGCGACGACGCCCTGACGGGGGACCGCCCCGTCGTGAACCGCGATCTCAGACTCGGCGAGCGGACCTTCGGCGCGGGCGACGCGGTCCGCGTCGTCGACGTCGACGGCGAACCGGTCCCCGCGGCCGCCCAGACCGCCATCCGGCAGGCGCCGGTCGCCGCCGAGAACGTCGCTCGCCTCGTGGAGCACGAGCGCGACGGCGCCCGTGGGTTCCGGCCGCGCCTGGCGTCGTACACCTACGACTCGCTTGGGTGGGTCGTCAGCGTGGGTGACGACGCCGTCGCCCAGATCGGGCCGACAGTGCTGCGGGGGGCGCCGGCCGCGGCGGCCAAGACCGTCGTCGGCGCGGGCTACCTCTCGAAGGTCGGCGCCGTCAGCCGCGCGGTCGATCTGGTCAACGAGGAGCTCGGTCTCGCGGACGCGGTGCACTCCGAGGCGCCTGTCGAGGCAGACTGACGACGCTGCCCCCGCGACCGGCGCCGTCACGGGTCAGACCGGGACGCCGTAGGGGTCGATCCCCCCGACCCCGAACTCGGCGAGCAGCCCGAGCACCACCAGCGCCGCGATCCACGCGAACAGGCCGATGAGCGCCGCACGTACCCACCCCGCGTGGTAGCGCCACCGCAGGACGAGTACCCACACGAGCAGTCCCAGCAGCGAGGCGACCCGTCCCGACACGCTGGCGTCGAGCGACTCCAGACCCAGCCCCAGCAGCCACCACGCCAGCGCCCCCACCGCCGCCGTCACGACGGCGTGTGTGTACTCACGCGCCGAGAGCGCGAACAGCGCCCCGACGTAGATCGCCAGCCCCCCGACGAGGAGGCTGACGACCAGCACCACGATACTCCCCTCGAAGGTGAGTGCGTCCCCTTCCTGGAGCAGGTGTCCCAACACACGCCCAGAAATGACAGCGAACGACAATACTGTACCGCCGGGTTTCGCCGGCGCCGAGCGCGTGCAGAAACCGCCGTCAGTCAGACGTCGCCGACGGGGTCCTCGATCGACGGGAGCGCCGCCTCGATCGCCTCGCGCTGGTCGGCGAGCCACGCCGGCAGCGCCAGTTCGGCGCCGAGGTCCTCGCGGTCCTCGTCGACGGTGAACCCCGGCGCGGGAGTCGCCATCTCGAACAGCACGCCGCCGTCGGTGCGGAAGTACACCGACTCGAAGTACGTCCGGTCGATCACCGCCGTCGCCCGCAGACCGTGCTGCCGTGCCAGGGTGCGCCAGTGGGACTGTTGCTCGCGGTCCTCCGCGACGAAGGCGACGTGGTGGACCGTCCCCACGCCGCCGACCCCCGGGTCGATGTCCGGCGTCGTCAACTCGACGACCCGCCCGTACGGGCCGAGGGCGACGAACCGCCGGCCGTCGTCGCTGGCCTCGAACCCTATGTCCGACAGCAGGGCGGCGGTCGTCTCCGTCTCCCGCAGGGCCAGTCGCACGCCGTGGAAGCGCCGGACCTGGTGCTCGGGCGGGACCGGCGAGTCCGCCCACCGCTCGCCGTAGTCGGTCTCCTCGGCGACCAACTCCAGCGGGAGACCGTCGGGGTCCTCGAAGGCCAGGTACTCCCGGTCGCGCTCGCCGCGCTCGACGGCGACGCCCGCCCCGGCCAGGCGCTCGTCCCAGTAGTCCAGCGACCCCGGCGGCACCGCGAACCGGGTCGTGTGCACCTGGCCGGTGCCGACGGTCCCCTCGCGACCGTCCGCTCCCCAGGGGAAGACCGTCATCGCCGTCCCCGGAGTACCGGCGCCGTCGCCGAAGTAGAGGTGGTAGGTGCGGGTGTCGTCGTGGTTGACCGTCCGCTTCACCAGCCGCATGCCAAGCGTCCCGACGTAGAAGTCGACACACCGCTGTGGGTCGCCAGCGACCGCCGTCACGTGGTGGAGACCGCCGGTCGCGGGTGCTGTGTCCATCGCCCGCCATTGACGCCCTTCCGACAAAAGCCCGCGCACTGTCCACGCCCCGGTGGGGACCCCGCTCCCGGCCCGTCGACGGTCTTCTTGCTTTGTCCCGTGGAACTCAGCGCTCTCAGATTTCGATTTAATAGAAATACTGCGATTAATTTTATATTGTTCCGTATTAACCAACTAGGTATAGATGGGAAACGACTCGATCGAGCGGCGGGACCTGCTCGGTGAGACGGACGAGGGGGCGGTTCGCCGGCGCACGGAGTCGGTGGCGTCGTCGCGGCGGGGCTTTCTGGCCGGTGTGGCGTCGCTGCCGGTGGTCGGGACGGCACTGAGCGGGACCGCGGCGGCGCAGTCGGGCCGCACCGAACTCAGGTCCACCCGTCGGGGGAACTACGAGGGGAACGAGGGCGTCGACCTGGCAGTGTACCGTGCCCAGACCGACCGCGACGGGCCGATCGACCTGTTCTACGAGAAGGCCCAGTACATGTTCGAACAGCTCCGCTCGGAGGGGATCATCTCCGGGTGGCGGGTGACGCTGTACGACACGGACCGCGCGTCGACGGACCGGAAGACCGACGACGACAACGACGACGGCGACGGGAGCTGGGGCGCGTACGACGTGCACGATATCCTGACGGACGAGGGCTGGACCGACGAGGACGTGGCGATCTGGTTCACCGCCCGGGCGAAGATATGGGACGAGAGCGAGGGTCAGTTCGAGTGGCAGGAGGTCGGCGGGGGGTCAGCGGGCTACCGGACGCCGTTCGACTCCGGCGAGATCGCCCAGGGGTGGATGAGCATGAAGAACGACGACGATCGCGTGGTCGCCCACGGTGCGTCGATGGAGCTGATGCACACGATGGTCGACGGCAGTCTCGCGCCGGTCCAGGAGTGTTCCGGTGCCGACGAGCACGACGACGACAGCGGCCACGGCCACGGCGGCGAGCACGCCCTCGGTGACGCCATCTACGAGTACAACGAGGACTACGGCGAGAGCGGGTACTTCGGGTCGCCGATCGCCGCCGGGCCGAGCACCTGGGAGCAGGGCGCCTGTGCCTCCGGCGTCGACGAGAAAGACGGGATCACGTTCACGCTCTCGGAGTGCACGAAGCGGGCCACCGAGTACACGAAACAGGACCGCGTCCCGGGGCTGACGCTCGACCCTGACGACCCGCCCTGTGGTGGCGGCGGCGAGTTCTCCGGCCGCCTGGGCGGGTCGCGCGACCGCTCGGCGACCCACACCTACACGCTGGAGTCAGACGTCGACTCCCTGGAGGTGTCGCTGTCCGGGCCGCAGGGCGACGACTTCGACCTGTACCTCACCCTCGACGGCCGGGACCCGACCCGGCAGGACTTCGACCGCTCGGCTCGCACCGCCGACGCCGAGGAGACGATCACGATCGCACAGTCCCTGCAGGCCGGCCACGAGATCGGGGTCCTGGTCCACGCGTTCAGCGGCGCCGGTCGGTACAACGTCTCCGTCGAGGCCGACCCCGGTGTCGGGCCGGGCCCGCGGGCGGCGTTCGCGGCGGATACCCCCACCGAGGGGGCGCCCGGCGAGCGACTGACGTTCGACGGGTCCGTGTCGTTCGACCGGGACGGGTCGATCGAACGGTACGAGTGGCGGTTCGGCGACGGCACCACCGCCACCGGGTCGACCGTCGAGCACACCTACGACGACGCCGGCACGTACACGGTCGAACTCACGGTGACTGACGACGACGACCTCACCGACACCGCACAGCGTCGTGTCAGGGTCGGCGACGCCAACGACCCGCCGGTCGCCCGGATCGACGGCCCCGACACCGTCGGGGTCGGCGAGCCCGTCTACATCGACGCCTACGGGTCGGACGACCCCGACGGGCAGATCGACCAGTTCCGCTGGGCGTTCGGCGACGGCACCGTCGCGTACGGCAGCAATCCCGACCACACCTACCGGAGTCCGGGCGAGTACACCGTCCGGCTCACCGTGACCGACGCCGACGGGGCCACCGCCTCGGCGGAGCACACGATCACCGTCACCGGCGACAACCAGGCCCCGGACGCGGCGCTCAACGCGCCCGACACGCTGCGTCCCGACGAGACCGGCACGTTCCGGGCGCTGGCCGCCGAGGACCCCGACGGCCGGATACGACAGATCAAGTGGGAGATGGGCGACGGCACCGTCGAGTCCGGCCGGTTCGTGTTCCACTCCTACGACGACCCCGGCGTCTACTCCGTCCAGTTGACCGTCACCGACGAGGACGGCGCGACCGACAGCACCGTCCACACGGTCTCTGTCGGCAACGAGGAGCCGGTCGCCCGGATCGACGCGCCCGACGAGGTGGGGATCGGCGAGTCGGTCACCCTCGACGGGTCCGGATCGAACGACCCGGACGGCGGCGGCCTGTTCTCGGACGGTCTGGAGTACGCCTGGTCGCTCGGCGACCGCACGACCGCCACCGGCAAGCGTGCGACCCACTCCTACGACGACGCCGACACCTACACGGTCGAACTCACCGTGACGGACGAGGAAGGCGCGACCGACACCGCCACTCACACCCTCGACGTGATCGACGACAACGAGGAGCCAGTCGCCCGGATCGACGCGCCCGACGAGGTCGGAATCGGCGAGTCGGTCACCCTCGACGGCTCGGGGTCGAACGACCCGGACGGCGGTGGGTTCTTCACCGACGGCCTGGAGTACGACTGGGACCTGGGTGACTGGACCGACGCCACCGGCAAGCGTGCGACCCACTCCTACGACGGCGCCGGCACGTACACGGTCGAACTCACCGTGACGGACGAGGACGGCGCGACCGACACCGCCTACCACACCCTCGACGTGGTCGACGACAACGAGGAACCGGTCGCCCGGATCGACGCCCCCGACGAGGTGGGAGTCGGGGAGTCGGTCACCTTCGACGGCTCCGGGTCGAACGACCCGGACGGCGGTGGGTTCTTCACCGACGGCCTGGAGTACGAGTGGGACATGGGCGACTGGACCGACGCCACTGGCAGGCGCGTGACCCACGACTACCACCGCACCGGCCGGTACGAGGTCGACCTCACGGTCACCGACGAGGACGGCGCCACCGACACCACCCACCACGTCATCAGCGTCGTCGACGACAACGAGGAGCCGGTCGCCCGGATCGACGCGCCCGACACCGTCGAGGTCGGGGAGTCGGTCACCTTCGACGGCTCCGACTCCTACGACCCGGACGGCGGTGGGTTCTGGAGCGACGGGCTGGACTACACCTGGTCGTTCGGCGACTACAACACCGGGTACGGGACGCGTCCCTCCCACTCCTACGACGACGCCGGCACGTACACCGTGTCGGTCACCGTCACCGACGAGGACGGCGCCGTCGACACCGCCCGTCACACCATCACCGTCGAGGAGTCCGGCGACGACGGGGGGAACGGCTGGTGGCCGTTCTGGTGAGCGCACCGCCGGTCCCCTGAGTCCCTACCGCCCGGGCAGTCCCAGCAGGTCCCGCGTCTGGGTCGGCGCCGCCACCGGGCGCCCGAGCGTCTCCGCCACCGAGACGGTCCGCTCGACCAGTCGTGCGTTCGACTCGGCGGGCTCACCGCGGCGGTAGTAGAGGTTGTCCTCCATGCCCACCCGGACGTGCCCGCCCAGCACGACGGCGACCGTGGTCAGTGGCACCTGGTGGGGGCCGAACGCCAGCGTGTTGAACTCCGTGCCGGCGGGGAGGTCCCGCACGGCGTTCAGCAGGTTCCGCGGGTGTGGCCGCTCCAGCGTGCCCGGCCCGAAGATGCAGTTGACGTACGGCGGCTCTGGCACCGCGTCGCGGTCGACCAGCCGGTGGACCTCGTTGCGGTGCCCGGAGTTGAACGCCTCCATCTCGGGGACGATCCCCCGTTCGGCCATCTCCGCCGCCAGCGAGTCGATCGTCCCCCGCGTGTTCTCCGCCGTGAGGTGACGCGACCGGTTCAGCGGCCCCATGTCCAGCGAGGCCATCTCCGGCGGCGGGTCAGTCCGCAGCGACTGCCGGCGCCGCTCGAGGGGGACACCCGTCCCGCCCGTCGAGTGCTGGATCACCACGTCGTCGGTCGCCGCCCGCACCGCGTCGGTCAGTTCCTGGAACCGCTCCCGGGAGAAGGCCCGCTCGCCGTTGTCCCGGCGGGTGTGCAGGTGGACGATCGACGCCCCCGCCCGCTCGCAGGCGCGGGCCGCCTCCGCGACCTCCGTCGGCGTCTCCGGCAGGTTCGGGTTCGCCTCCTTCCCGTGGATGCCCCCCGTCAGCGCTGCCGTCACGATCACGGGCTTGCCGTCGAGGTACGCCTGGTAGCCGCCCACGCCCCCCGTCACGCTCCCTCGCTCCCGTCGTCTCCGCTCGCGGCGCCGTCGCCCGTCAGCCACTCGTCCTCGATCCCCTCGTGCTCGCGGTAGTACTCGCAGTGCTCGGCGGGGGCGAGGTCGTACCGGGCGTTGCAGACGTCCGCCCGCACCGGCTGGACGAACTCGCCGACGACGGTACAAAACGCCCGCTCGGTCGGGAACCGGTCGTCCTCGCGGTACTCCAGGTGCTCACAGGGGTCCGTGTCCGTGCTCGCGGTGGTGTCGGGCGGGTCCGCGTCGCTGGCCATGACCGCTCGGTTGGGTCCGCCGGGTCTAAGCTCTGTGGGTCCTCCCGATCGCGTTCCTCGTCTGCTAGAGGTCGCCGTTCGGGTGTTCCCAGTCGGTGGTGCCGGGACGGTGGCCCAGAAAGCCCCCGCCCCGTTACTCTCGCCCGCCTTGATTACTGGAGAGGGGACTCAGAAAGCCCCCGTCCCGCTTTTCTCACCTTGGTGTAGTTGGCAGAAAAGAGACCCAGAAAGCCCCCGTCCCGCTGCGGGCGCGTCACGACGCAAGCACCGCAGCCGAGCGCAGCGAGTCAGAACCGGCGAGCGCGTCGAGGGCTTCGAAGGTCAACCCGTCAGGATCGAGAGCTACTGATGAAGAGAGCGTGCCCAGGACTCCGGAGACCAACACGACAGAAAGGAGAACGAGCGAGCGGAGAACGAGCGCCCCGCCTACCCCTCGAACGCCCACCGATCAGTCGTCCTCGGTCTTGATCTCCGCAGAGAGCCCCTGTGC